>NZ_PKFA01000058.1:0-111997 GCF_002919275.1 Thermocrispum sp.
GCGGAGATGACCGAGTACTCAGCACTCACGTCGACCACCGAGGACCGGGTGGCCGAGCTACGGCTGTCCCGGCCGGACGTGGCCAACAGGTTCGACACCACGTTGATCCGGGAGCTGGCCGACGCGCTCGACAAGCTGCGGGACGACCCCGAAGTGCTGGCCGTGGTGTTCTCGTCGGCCGGCAAGCACTTCTCGGCGGGCGGGGACTTCGCGGCCATGCTCGCCGCCAACCGGGACCACCAGGTGCTGATGCGGCAGGTCGACGAGGGGCGGGAGCTGTTCCGCCGCTTCGCCGACTTCCCCAAACCGCTCGTCGTCGCCCTGCACGGAGACGTCTTCGGCGTCGGCACGAGCCTGGTGCTGACCGCCGACGCCGTCGTGGCCACGCCGACCGCCCGGTTGAGCGATCCGCACGTGTGCATGGGCCTGGCGGCCGGGGACGGCGGTTGTGTCGTCTGGCCGGCCAACCTGCCGTTCGTCCGGGCCAAGCGGCAGCTGCTGTGGGGCGACCCGCTCACCGGGAAGGACGCCTACGAGCTCGGCCTCGTCACCGAGCTGGAGGACACCGCCGAGCAGGTCCGTGAACGAGCTTTCCAGCTGGCGCAGCGCGTCGCGTCCTTGCCCCCGGTGGCCGTGCAGCTCACCAAGCGGGCGTTGAACAAGCACCTGCACGCACGCATCGACGACGTGTTCGACCTCGGCTTCTACCTGGAGGCCATCAGCGCGCGCACAGCCGACGTCGTGGAAGCCGTCACCGCGTTCAAGGAGAAGCGGAAGGGCAGGTGGACCGGGGCATGACCACCGTGGAGGCGTCGCCGGCCGCGCTCTGGGGAACCGACGTGGTGCGGGATCCCGGCAGCGGCTGCCTGCTGTACGAACCGCGGCCGCGGTGCATCACCGACATGCTGGCGGGCACGCACCGGTGGGCCGACCGCACGTATCTGGTCCAAGGTGAGCGCCGGATCGATTTCCGGACCTTCCTGGCCGCCGTGCCACGGGCGGCGGGCGCCCTGCCGGCGACCAAGGGCGAGCGGGTCATGGTGCTGGCCTACAACAGCCCCGAGTTCGTGCTGGCCTTGTGGGCGATCTGGTGGGCAGGCCTCGTCCCGGTGCTCGGCAACCGCTGGTGGAGCGATCACGAGATCGCACACGCCGTCGCGCTGACCGAACCGGCGCTGGTGCTCAGCGACCGGGACGCGCCCGCGGGAGTGACGAACGTCCGGTGGCGACCCATCGCTGACCTGCGCCGCCACTACGCGGGGACGGGCACACCGGCCGACGTCGTCGAGCCGGACGACGAGCTGGCCCCGGGCATGGTGTTGTTCACGTCCGGCTCGTCCGGCCCGCCGAAGGCGGTCGTGCTCGCCCACCGCTCGGTGGTGGCCAACCAGCACAACCTGCTCAGCCGGTCCCGGCTGCTGCCGCAGACCCTGTCCGCGGAGACTCCGCAGCAGGTCATGCTGGCCTGCACGCCGTTCTTCCACGTGGGCGGGGTGTCCAACCTGATCACCCAGCTGATCGTGGGCGGACGGCTGGTCATGACGGCGGGCCGGTTCGATGCCGGTGAAGTGCTCGAGCTCATCGAGCGGGAGAAGGTGCATCGCTGGGGCGGCGTGCCCACCATGGCCGCACGCGTGCTGGCCCACCCGGATTTCGACCGGCGCGACCTGTCCAGCCTGCGGTCGTTTCCGCTGGGCGGCGCCCAGGTGCCGGAGGCGTTGCTGGAACGGATGCGCGCCAAACTGCCGCAACTGCGGCAGCGCGGGCTGGCCAACACCTGGGGCATGACCGAGTCCGGCGGCTTCGTCACCGTGGCGGGCAACCGCGACCTGGCACGCTTCCCCGGCACGGTCGGCAGGCCGTATCCGGTGGCCGAGCTGCGCATCGACGATCCGGACGACAGCGGCCGGGGCGAGATCATGCTCCGCTCCCCCACGGTCATGCTCGGCTACCTCGGAGCCGACGACGGCACGGTGGACGCCGACGGCTGGCTGCGCACCGGTGACATCGGCCGGATCAACGACGAGGGCTACCTCTTCCTCACCGGCCGGGCCAAGGACATCGTCATCCGTGGTGGCGAGAACATCGCGTGCGCGCATGTCGAGCGAGCGCTGCTGGCCCACCCGGACGTCGTGGAAGCCGCGGTGTTCGGTCTTCCCCACGAGGACCTGGGCGAAGAACTCGCCGCCGCGGTCACCTGCCGGGCGGGCACCGCCCCCACCGAGGAGGAGTTGCGCGCGTTCCTGCGCAGGCGACTCGCCCATTTCGAGGTGCCGACCACGTGGCGGATCAGCGACGCCCCGCTGCCCACGCTGGCCGGGGAGAAGGTCGACAAGAAGGCTTTGCGGGCGGAACTGACGAAGGACGGGACGCCGTGCGACTGACGCCTCCGGACGAGTACTTCCACCACCAGGTCGCGCTGCCGCACTCGATGGTCGGGTCCAGCGACCCGAGCTGGCGCGAGCGGTACTGGATCAGCATCCAGGACGTCGACCGCCAGGACACCGTGCTGACCTGCGGCATCGGGCAGTACCCGAACCAGGACGTGCAGGAGGCGTTCGTCGTGGTCGCCGAGGGCGGCAAGCAACGCAACCTGCGGCTGGCCAGGGAACTCGGCGCGCGCAGCGACGTGATGCAGGTCGGCCCGCTGACCATCGAGGTCGTCCGCCCGTTTCACGACTTGCACCTGGTGCTCGACGAGAACCCTTCCGGCGTGGCGTTCGACCTGCACTGGATCGGCACGATGGAGCCGGTGCTGGAGGGCAGGCACTTCCAGGTGAGCAGGAACCGCGCCACCTACGACGCGATCCGGTACGTGCAGTTGGGTCGCGCGTCGGGCACGCTCGTCACGCCGGACGGGGAACGGCAGGTGCGCCCGGAACACTGGTGGGGCGAACGCGACCATTCGTGGGGCACCCGTCCCCTGCCCAGGGTGCCGGGCGCTCCCCCCGGTCAGCGGCCGGAGTGGCGCATGCTCATGTTCTGCCCGATCCAGATGCCGGACTTCGGGCTGCACATCTACCTGTACGAGGCCGAGCCGGGTCGTCCCGTCCATCTGTCGGCGGGCATCTCCCGCCCGCTCGGCCGGGAAGCCGGCGACGACTTCCCCGGCGAAGCCATCGTCGGGGTGGACCACGATCTGACGTGGGTGGCCGGAGCACCCGCTCCGACGCTATCCGGCGGCACGATCGTGGTCCGGCTGGCCGACGGGCGCAAGCTCGACTTCTCCGTCCGCGCCCTGCCCGGCAGGGCCTGCCTGCGCGGCGGCGGTTACGAAGGCTGGAACGGCTGGTTCCAAGGGCATTGGAAGGGCGAGAACAGCCTGGAGCACGACGTCTGGGACCTCACCGACGAGTCGCAGTTCTACCGCTACGCCAAGGCGTCGAGCGACCACCTGATCGAGGTGCAGCACGACGGCAGGACGGGGTACGGCGTGATGGAGTACCTGGTGCTGCCCGGTTATCCGAAGTACCAGGAGGCCATCCCGCCCCGGCCACGGGTGGAGCGATGAGCCGGACCGCAACCGATTCGGTCGAGACGGTGCGGCAGCGGCTGCGGGCGTTCCTTGCCGAGCGCACCGGCGACGCGGGCCTGACCGTCTCCGGCCTGCGCCGGTCGGGTACCGGATCGTCGCGGGAGAACTGGCCGTTCGATGCCCGCTGGGTGGACAACGGCACCGCCGTCCATCGTCGCCTGCTGCTGCGCCGTGACCCGCCGAGCTCGGTGGTCGACACCGGACGGGCGACGGAATTCGCCCTGCTCAAGGCGCTCGCCGCCACCCCGGTACCGGCCCCCGTCGCACACTGGCTGGACGACCGCGGGGACGACCTGCTCCGGCCGAGCATGATCGTCGACCGCCACCCCGGCCGAGCCGATCGCGCGGTCCTGCGCCCGGACAAGAACCCCCTCGGCCTGACGCGGGCGCAGCAGACCGAACTGGCCAGGAACCTGTGTGACCTGCTCGCCTCGGTCCACGCGGTCGACCTGACCGCCACCGGACTGCGGAACGTCCTGCCCACGCCGCAACCCGATCCGGCCACCGCCGAGCTCGATCGCTGGGAGCGCACGCTCGCCGAGAACGAGCAGGAGCCACAACCGGCATTGCGGTGGGCGCTGCGGTGGCTGCGCGACCACGTACCGCCGCCACCGGAACGGGAAGTCCTGGTGCACGGCGACTTCCGGCCGGCCAACGTCCTGGTCGAGTCCGGCCGGGTGCAGGTCCTGCTGGACTGGGAGCTGGCCCACCTCGGCGATCCGCTCGACGATCTGGGCTGGTACTGCGCTCCCGTGTACGAGCGGGAGCATTTCCTGCCCGGCTGGAGCCGGGAGGACTTCCTGCGCCGCTACACCGAGCTGACCGGTCTCCAGATCGATCCGGAGGCCTTGCTGTTCTGGCAGGTTCTCGCCATGTTCCGGCTGGCCGTGATCGCGCTGCAGGCGGTGCGCGTCTTCTGCTCCGGCACCTCCGATCGCCCCGCCGCACCGGCCACCGGACTGGCCAGGCTGCTCGTGGCGACCGTGTCCGACCGATCCGGGAAGGCCTCATGCGCCCGACACCGACCGAGCTGATCACCCAGGTACGCCGCGTGCTGCGCGACGTCATCGAGCCGGAACTGAGTTCCGGATACGCGCGTGCCCGGTTGGCCGAGGTACGGGCCGTACTCGCCCAGGTCGACTGGGACAACGCGGGCCTGCACCTCATGACGCACACCACCGCGTTGCGCGACGCGCTCGGCGATTTGCGGGCGTGGGCGCATGCGGACGAACAGCGCAGGGCCCACTTCGGGCAGATCGACCTGCCCGAACCCGACGCGGCGGACTTCGCCGGCTGGAACCACTGGCACAGCCACTACACCGGCGTCGTCACCGCGCTCATCGACCCACTCGAGGATTGGCTGCGCGCCCACCCCGACGACGCAGACGGTGCCGCACTACGACACAAGCTGCTGACGCTCTCCGCCTGTTGAGGTGCCGGGCGTCAGCTTGCGCTTGTAGAGCTTGCCGTTCTCCCCACGCGGCAGCTCGGACACGAACTCCACCGAGCGCGGGCACTTGTAGTGGGCCAGCCGGGCCCGGCAGTACGCGATCAGCCGCGTGCCGAGCTCCGGCCCGGGAGCCGCGTCGCAAGCCGGCACGACGAGCGCGTGTGGGATCTGACCGTATTCCTCGTCGGGGATGCCGATCACCGCGACGTCCTCGACCGCCGGGTGCACCAGCAGCACGTCCTCGGCCTCCTGCGGGTGGATGTTCACCCCGCCGCAGATGATCAGCTGGTCGCGCCTGCCGGTCAGATACAGGTAGCCGTCTTCGTCGAGGTACCCCATGTCACCGACGGTCCGCCAGCCGCGCGGGTGCATCGACTCCTGCGTCTTGCGCTCGTCACCGCGGTACTCGAAGGAACCGGCGCCCTCGAACCACACCGTGCCGATCCGGCCGGGCGGCAGTTCGGTCCCGTCGGGGTCGGTGATGTGGATCGTGCCGGTGAGCGCCCGGCCCACCGAACCCGGGTGCGCCGCCACCTCGTCCGGCCCGATGTGGCAGTTGCCGTAGCTTTCCGACGCCCCGTACAGCTCGTGCACCACCGGGCCCCACCAGTCCATGAGCCGCATCTTGACCTCGTGGGGACACGGCGCGCCGCCGGTGATCGCCACCCGCAAGCTGCTCAGGTCGTACCGTCGCTTGACGTCGTCGGGCAGCCGGAGCAGCCGCAGCAGCATGGTCGGGACGAACTGGGCATGGGTGACGCGGTAGCGCTCGATCGCCGCCAGGACCAGCTGCGGATCGAATTTCTCCAGGCAGACGACCGTGCCCCCGAGCTGGGTGACCGCGAGAACGAATCGGAAGGGCGCGGTGTGATACGTCGGCGCCGGTGACAGGTAGACCATGTCGCCGCCGAACACGAACAGCTCGGTGTAGCGGCCGAGATGCGGCGGCGCATCGGCCGGGTGGATGTCGCTACCGGGATGCAGGATGCCTTTCGGGGTGCCCGTGGTGCCGGAACTGAACATCATGCGCCCGCCCAACCGCTCCCCGGCCAGCGGACCATCCGGCATGGCCGCGATCGCCGACTTGTAGTCGGGTAACGTTCCGTCTCCGTCGATGGCGAGCGTGGGCGGCAGATCGTCGACCGCGCGCAGCGCCGCATGACTGGCCGGACCGGCCAGCAGCAGCTCCGCCCCGGACGCGCGCAGCACGTCGGACAGCTCCCGGGGGCCGAGATGCCAGTTGGCCGGCGCCAGGCAACGCCCGGACCGGGCGGCCGCCCAGATCATCTCCGCCCACTCCAGCCGGTTCTCGCAGGCCACCGCGACGACCGCGGCGGAGGACAGGCCGAGTGCATCGAACACCCTGGCCAGCCGGATCGAACGCCGGTTCAGCTCGGCATAGCTGATGGCTGCTCCGGAACCGGCCATGACCAGCGCAGGATGCGCCGGCCTGGTGACGGCGTGCACCCCGGGATACATCCGTCACACGGCCCGGCCCGCCGCCGCTTCGTCCGCCCGGGTGCGGCCGAGCAGGCCGATGAGTTCCTCGTGCAGTTCGAACCACACGGTGTGGTAGCTGTCGATGGCCGGGCGGGCGACGTAGGCGTGCTCGCCGGAGTGAATGCGCGCCATCGCGTCCGCGAAGCGCGTGGGGTAGTGCGCCAGCCTCGGCACCTCGGCGACGATCCGGTCCAGCAGCGGCGTGAACCGTTCGTGCAGCGCATCCAGCTTCGCTATCACACCCGCGTCGTAGTCGGCGTCGGCATGGTCGTTCGGCCCTCCGTCACGCATCTGCCAGGCCGTGATGATCGCCTTGCAGTCGGTGTTGTGCCGGTCGAATTCGTCGTAGAGCCCGGCAAGGCGTTGCTGGTCGACCCGGTCGCGCTCGGCGGCCAGCAGCGCGGCGAGCCGTTCCCGGCCCTGGGGCGTGAGCCGCGCGCTCGTTCCCTTCTGCACGCAGAACCCGTCCGTGACGGCGGAAGCCAGCAGGGCGGCGCACACGTCCTCCGGGCGCCGCAGCGAACCGGGCAGATCGTCCGGCTTGACCCGTCCTTTCAACCGCAGCAGTTGCAGCAGCGACAGCTGGAGCTCGTCAGCATCCTGGGGCATGGACGTGCGCGCCATCGGGAACCCGCTCCTCATCGAAATAAATCTAGTGCATAAATATTTATGATACGATCTTCTGGTCCAGCGTGCCGGACGACGCGAATCGCTCCTTGAGCGTGCGTTTGTCCAGCTTGCCCATGGCCGAGCGGGGCAATGCGGCCAGGAAGGCCACCGAGCGCGGGCACTTGTAGTGCGCAAGGCGATCCCGGCAGAAGGTCAGCAGCTCGGCGGGGTCCGGCGGCGACTGCGGGTCACGCGGCACGACCACCGCCTTCAGCTCCTCGCCCATCTCCGGGTGGGGCACTCCGATGCACGCCACCTCCACCACGTCCGGATGCGCGGCGAGCACCTGCTCCGATTCGGCCGGGTAGATGTTCACCCCGCCCGAGACGACCATGTCCGAGAACCGGTCGGTGATGTAGACGTAGCCGTCCTGGTCGATGTAGCCGACCTCACCGAGGGTGAACACCCCCGGCGCGAGATGAACGCTGCGCTCCTTCTCCGGGGCGCGGTGGTAGACGATGCCGCGCCCGGTGGTGTCCCGGAAGT
The DNA here is from genome assembly GCF_002919275.1 of Thermocrispum sp. Classification (NCBI taxonomy): domain Bacteria; kingdom Bacillati; phylum Actinomycetota; class Actinomycetes; order Pseudonocardiales; family Pseudonocardiaceae; genus Thermocrispum; species Thermocrispum sp. The sequence continues at coordinate 7,641 of NZ_PKFA01000058.1, forward strand.
ACAAGCGGCCCTGACGGCCGGGCGGGAGCTCGTTGCCCTGCTCGTCGACGACCAGCGCCTCGAACGGCGGTATCGGCCTGCCGACCGAGCCGACGTGCGCCAGCCACTCGGTGGCACTGATCAGGCACGTGGTGCCCACTTCGCTGGCGCCGTAGCTCTCCCAGATGACCTCTCCCCACCATTCGATCATCGACCGCTTCACGTCGACGGGGCATGCCGCGCCGACCTGCAGCACATAGCGCAGGGACGACACGTCGTAGCGCGCACGCACTTCCGGCGGCAGCGCCAGCAGCCGGATGAAATGCGTCGGCACCATGACCGTGCTGCCGATCCGGTACTTGTCGATCGAGCTGAGCACGGTCTCGGCGTTGAACCTGCCGAGCACGGTCACCGGCACCCCCGCGACCAGCAGGCGAGTACTCACCAGCGGCCCGCTGTGGTACATCGGCCCGACGACCAGATGCGGACCGAATTCGGCCCAGCGGTTCCGCTTCAGCCGTTCGACGTGGTCGGCGATGTCCGCCCCGCCCACGAAGGACGTCGGAGGAAGCGGCGTGCCCTTGGGCTTGCCCGTCGTGCCGGAGGTGTAGACCAGCGGGGGCAGCGGCGGATGATCGACCGGTGGTTCGACGTCCGACGCCGAGGCCAGCCAGTCGTCCCAGGAGCGGGCACCGGCGACCGCCTCGCCCCGGACGACGACCAGCCCGGCTCCTGCGACCCTGGCCGCCTCGACCGCCCGCCTGCCGGTCGCGGCGTCGGCCAGCACCACGTCGACTCCGGCGTCGGCGAAGATGTAGGCGGCCTCGTCGGCGGTGAGGTGGAAGTTCACCGGCACCGCCGAGCAACCGGCCAGCATCGCGGCGACGTAGCAGAGCAAGGTCTCCGCCGAGTTCTCCGCGAACACGGCCACCCGCCGATCCGGGCGGAAAGGAACCGCCAGCAGCCCGTTGACCATGCGCTTGAGCAGCCGATCGACCTGCTCCCAGCTCATTTCCCGGCCCGCGGAACGGAGCGCGATCTCCCCGGGTCGCTGCCGGGCCAACACCGCGGCGAAGGTCATCCCATCTCCTCGTCGATCGGAACCACCGCACGATGTTAGTCTAGCGATGAACTATTTTCCACTGGATGTTTTCCTGTGGCGGCCGGGACGGCACGCCGCCGCCCGGCGGTACTGCGGAGAAAACGACGCGGAGTAAACTGTCGAGCGACAGACCACCGCCCCTACCGAACCGACTGGGGGAAACGACGCCCATGGCCGCACGCAAAGCCGGTACCGCCACACCGGACACCATCTCCGACCCCGTGGACTGGGCGCACCACTACTGGCAGGAGCAGGGTCTGCAGGGAGACGAGCAGCGCTTTTTGGCCATGACGTCCCTGCTGCGGTATCAGCGGCTGGTCGTGGACGCCGTGGAAGAGGCGCTGCGCGCCCACCGGCTGAACCTCACCGACTACCTGGTCCTGATGACCTTGCAGCTGTCGGAGAATGGCACCCGGCTGATCAGCAATCTCGCCCGTAGCCTGATGGTGCACGCCACGACCGCCACCCTGGCCACCGACCGACTGCAGAAGCGCCGCCTGATCAGCCGCACCCCGCATCCCACCGACCGGCGGGCCACGTGCATCACCATCACCGCCACCGGCCGCAAGCTGGTGCACAAGGCGACGATGACGCTGAGCGAAATGGGCTTCGGCATGGGCGACGCGAAGCCGAAGGACGTGGAGAACCTGGTCGGCCTGCTTGCCGACCTGCGAGCAGCAGCCGGCGATACCAGCCGCTGATCACGACGCCTGATACACCATCCGGCAGCGGCACCCGGTGACCCTGCGGCTGCCGCGCTCGTCGCCCCGGCCAGGCCTGCCCGCCACAGCTGCAGAGGACGACACTCCCCTGTCCGCCCGACACGATGGCGAATCACGACACAGCCGCGACCTGATCGCACCCGCCACCGAAGCACGGCGATACCCATCCGCCATTCACCGCGAGCGCAACCCATCGGTCGCACGGCCCCCTTGGGGAGCATCCGGTCTGGTGCGCGTCGAAAGCTGGGAGCTCGACGGAGCCGCGCACCGCGACGAAGGTCGTGACGACGACTGAGACAGAACCCGACTCAGGGCGCATCCCCGCGGCCGCACTCGACCGCATCGGCCGGGATCTCGGCAGCCGGGCCGGTACCAGCAGGCCGTACCAGACTCGGCCGCCATGAGCATCAGTCGCCGCCGAGCTGCGCCACAGGCTGGAGCCGATGAACGCGTCGATCAGCTCGCCGGCCAGCTTTCGGAGCCGGCCCGCTGCCGACGGCGAGCACTCCCCACGCAGCCACAGCCGCGGCAGATCCACCTCCGGCCGCCAACGCCCAGCAGCCGGCGCCGCTGCGGAACCACTCTCCGGCAGGCCGACCCTCCGTCCCACTCCGCCACCCTGGCGCATTAGTCTAACGTCAATTACTCTGACATTAGAGTAAATGGGAAGGAGTGGCCGGTGGACGCACAGCTGTCGGCGGAACGGGAGGCCACCGCAGCGGTCGAACAAGCACTCGCGCTCGAGCTGACGGCTGTCCCCGCCGAGAGCGATCAGTCCGCCGCCATCCAGGAACTGGCCGCAGCCCTCCACCATCGTGCGTCGCTGGACGACCAGGTGGTGCGACGACGGGAACAGCACGCCGACGCCCTGCGGGCCGGTGTCACCACCTTGCTGCCCGAGGTCTGGGGCGGGACGGATGCCTTGCTCGGGGCGCTCGGCGAGCACGCCGACGACCTGGCCGTGCGCGCGACGAGCGACCGCGACGCCGCAGCAGCACTGCGCGACATCGCATCCGTGCTGGTCGAGACCGACTTGCCGGATGTCACGGCGCATCGCACCGGCCCTCCCGAACGGGACGCATCGACCGCATACCGCACCGCACCACCGCCACCCGTGACCGAGGAACAACTCCTGGCATGCCTGAGTGCACACAGTGGGCCAGGGGTCACGGTCCACCGCATCACCGACGTGCGCATGCTCTCGGGCGGCTTCTCCAAGGAGATGCTGGCCGTCCGGGTCGAGCATTCCGGCGGCGCCGACGACATCGTGATCCGCAAGGTGGCCTCCGGAAGGACGGCGCACACCTTGGGCGGGGAGTTCGCCGCGCTCTCGTTCGCATGGCAGGGCGGCGTCCCGGTGGCAGAGCCATTGTGGCTGGACGAAGACATCCTGGGTGCGCCCGCATTCGCCACCCGGCGGGTCCCCGGGCAGCCACGCGGTGACGTCTGGGGACCAACCGCACCGATCGAGCTCCCAGCCGTCACCGCCATCGCCGCCGCACTGGCTCGGCTGCACTCCCTCGACACCAGCGGCCTCACGGACACGCCGCTGCCGCCGATGGTCACGCGGCAGGAAATCGTCGCGGCGATCGAGGAGCGGCAGGCCGTGCTGGCCGCCGTTTCCACGCCGTCGATGCCGTTCGCCACGCTGTTCGCCCTCGTGCTGGGATGGCTTCGCGCCCACGCGCCGGGCGACGTGCGCGATCCCGTGCTGGTCCACGGCGATTACGGTCTGCACAACCTCTTGCTGGACGGGTCGACGCTCACCGCGGTCCTGGACTGGGAGCGCTCTCACCTGGGTGACCCCGCAGAGGATCTGACGTACGTGCGCCCGAGTGTCGAGGCGGTCGCCGGTTGGGACGCGTTCCTCACGGCCTATCAGGACGCCGGCGGGTCACCCCCGGATGCCGATCGGCTCACGTTCTACACGGTGTGGCACGACGTGTGGCGCGGAATCTCCGCGTACCGGATGCGCGCCAAGTTCCTTGCCAACCCCAACAAGATGTCCGACGCGATGGCAGGGCTGCTCATGACCCCACGATTCCTGCTGCGCGCCGTCCGCACCGCATTCCGCCTCTGACGTCGACGCGCCCTGAACGGAACGACACGACGTACATGCTCCACAGCTCCGACGACCGGGAGGCGACCTCCGGACCTTTCTCGGGGCGATCCTGTCACCGAAACGCGGCGCTGGATCGCCGGTGAGCCACGGGTTCACGCTGCTCGTCCAAGGCGGTGTCGGCTCCCCGGGTCCGCCGCGTACGCACGGCCCGTCACAGCCGCCGCCGTTCGCCACTGGCCGCCGCCACACAAACGGCGTCGATCACCCTGTGCAAACGAACACCGTGATCGAAGTCGGGCAGGAAAGTACCGCCGCCACGGAGATCCTGGAGTATGGCCGCGTACGCGTTTGCGAGATTGCCCCACGGAACCTCGCGGTTCACCGGAGCAAGGTGGTACTCGTCCGGCACGACAAGTTCGGTGAGTTCGCCATCCCCGCCCCGGGCGCCACGCAGAACCAGGGGCGCCAGCTGCACGTGGCCGTGATCACCGCTGATGACAAGGTCACCTTCGGTGCCGTTGATCTCCCAATGGAAGTTGGTCGCACGCGACCGGCCGCCTCGCATGTGCACCGACACGACCGCGCCGTCCTCCAGCGTCGCGTGCACAGCGATCTGGTCTTCCGCCGACTTCGCGACGATCTCGCCGGTCTCTCGGTCCCGCACTCGGGGGCGCCGGTTCGCCATGAGCGCGCCGACCTCCGCGAGGTCGCCGAGGCAGTAGGTCACCGCGTCGATCACGTGGCCGAACGGGATCGTCACCATCGTCGAGCCGCCGTCCCGATCGAGCACGTACGACGTGCGGGAATCGACCTGCTCGCCCCATGCCATGCCCGAGGCCACCACGGTCGTGGACAGGACATCGCCGACCCAGCCGGAAGCGACGAGGTCTCTGACGTAGCGGATCACCGGAGCCGAACGTGCCTGCAGGTTGACGATTCCGCGCACCCCCTTGGTGCGGGCCGCCCGCGCGAGCGCATCGGCCGCCGAGGTGGAGACAGTGAAGGGCCACTCACAGTAGACGTGCTTGCCCGCGTCGATCGCGGCGAGGACGGCTTGCTCATGCTCGGTTGCCCGCACGGCCACGACGACAAGATCGACATCAGGGTGATGCGCGAGTTCTGCCGCGGAACAGAACGTCGCGGAAACGCCGTAGCGTTCACCCGCCGCTTTCGCCGCTGCGGCTGAGCTGGCGGCGAGGGCCGTCAGCCGGAAGTCTCCCACGGCGGAGAGCGCGGGCAGATGAGCCCGGGCGGCCCAACCGCCGGAAGCGCTCAACCCCACGATGCCCACCCCTACGGGCAGCATGCCATTCGCGCTAGCCATCGCCGACGGGCTCACCGATGCGGCGCCGCAGCCTGGTGGCCTTGCCAGCCATCCCCGCGGCGACCACAGCCGTCAACCGTCCGTCTACCGCGCACGTCGCGAGGAAGCGTCTGCCGTCGTCTTCTTCCACGCGGACCTTTGCCGACGCCCGAACATCGCCGAAGACCTGCAAGCGCAGGCCGTACTGGTCACTCCAGAAATAGGGCACCGCGGGCTCGTCCGGAGGCAGGCCGAGTATGTCCCTCGCCACCACCCGTGCCTGCTCTCCCGCGTTCGTCCAGTGCTCGGTGCGCCGGTGACGGCCGCCCGGTCCCCGCCACGCCGCGACATCTCCGACCGCCCACACGTCGGTGACGCTGGTCCGCCCGCGCTCATCGCAGAGCACGCCGTCACCTACCTCGACCCCGCTGCCGGCCAGCCAGCTCACTTCGGGAACGGACCCGATGCCGACGACCACGACGTCGGCCGCAAGCTCGGCACCATCGGTCAACGTCACGCGCAGCTTCCGATCCGACTGCTTCAGTTCCGCCACCCCGCAGCCGCATCGCAGGTCGACCCCGGCCTTCAGATGCCAGCGCGCAACCAACTCGCCCAGCGTCTCGCCGAGCACACCCGCCAGCGGCGCCTGCTGCTGCTCGACGAGATGGACCCTCAGCCCGCACACCCGCAGGCTTGCCGCCACCTCGCAGCCGACGAAGCCCGCTCCCACCACGATCGCCGAGTCCGCTCCGTCCAGCCGCCGCCGCAGGGCGAGGCAGTCGTCCAGGGAGCGCAGCGTGTGCACGCCGGGGACGGATTCGGTTCCGGGAAGCGTCCGAGGCCGGAGGCCCGTCGCGATCACCAGGCGGTCGTAGCCGATGGTCTCCCCCGCTGCCAGCACGATGCTCTTCCGCTGCGGATGGACCGCGGTCACCCGCGAACCCAGGCGCAACGTGATGCCGTGATCGGCGAAGAACGCATCGTCGCGCAGCCGGATCGCCGCAGGCGAGCGGCGACCCTGCAACACCTCCTTGGACAGGGGCGGCCGGTCGTAGGGCGGCGTGGGCTCCGCTCCGACGAGCATCAACCCGCCGTCGTAGCCGGCTTTGCGCAGCTCTTCCGCGACGCGGAGGCCGGCGAGGCCCGCACCGGCGACGACGACCGTCACCGCGCACCGTCCGCGTCGAACCGGCACCGGCCGTTGGTCAGCACGACCGTGCCGTCGTCCTTACGGGTCCGGAACAACGCCTCGCCCGCGCCATCGGTCCAGATGTCGATGTGCAGGGTGTCGCCGGGCAGAACCGGAGCGGCGAACCGTGCGTCCATGCCGCGCAGACGCCCTGCCTCGCCACCGGCCAGGGTGTGCAGCAGCGCTCGGCCGGTGAAGCCGAAGGTGCACAGGCCGTGCAGGATCGGCCGCTCGAAGCCGGCGCGGCGGGCGAAAGCCGGATCGGAGTGCAGCGGGTTCCGGTCACCCGACAGCCGGTAGAGCAGCGCTTGCTCGGGCCTGGTCGGATACGTGACGGTGTGGTCGGGCACCCGGTCCGGCGCCTGCCAGGTCGCGCTCGGGCCGCGGTCGCCGCCCCAGCCACCGGCGCCGCCGATGAAGAACGCGGACCGGGTGCGGAACATCGGCTCCCCGGTGTCCTCGTCCACCGCCTCGGAACCGGTCACGACCAAGGCGGCCTTGCCCTTGTCGAACATGTCCACGATGCGCGTGGTGACCAGGACCGCGCCCTGGGTGGGCAGCGGCCGGAGCAGTTCGACGCCCTGCTCGGCGTGCACGAGCTTGGCCCAGTCGAACGTGCCGAACCGCTTGAAGATGCCCGGGTCGATGCCGAGCACCACCGGGTAGGTCGGCAGCACCTGCTGCTCGACGCCCTTGGTGTTGTCGGTGGTGTAGGCGAGTTCGTCGACGCCTGCCCCCACCCCGAGGGCGTACACGATGCAGTCCTTGCTCTGCCAGGTGACGCGCCGCGGTCCCGACTCGGCGCCGACCGCGTCCGGATCCAATGCCATCGAACCTGCGTCCTCTCCGTCGTGTCGTCAGCCGCGATCCACCGGACCGAGGTGGTCGCACTCGCCCGGCTCGAGCCGGCGCACGATGCGCGGCTTCTCCCCCACATACATGCGCTCGCCCTCGATCAGCCCGTTGGCGTCGATCGGCCACAGGATCAGCGCCCGGTACTCCACGAGGTACCAGGCGTCGTGCTCGACGTCGGCGGCGGCGAACCCGCGCCGCGTCAACAGCTCGCCGTCGTAGGCGTGCCGGAAGATCCCTTCGGTCGCCACCAGGCCGTGCTCGACCAGCACGGCCGAGATCTCGAACTCGAGCCGGTTCTTGCCGATGGCGATCGACGCTTCGTAGAACGCCTCGACCTCGTCGTAGCCCTTGGGGCCTGCCGAGTCGGACGCGCCCCAAATCTCGTAGACCGGCTCCGGGACCAGGGTTTTCATCAGCGCGCCGACGTCACCGCGCACTTCTTCCCGCACGTGGCGCGCGACCACCTCCAGGTTCGCGCGCTTGCGCGGGTCCGGTTCGGACGCCATCCGGTCGGTCAGCAGCTGCCAGCTTCGCTCGGCCGCGGGCCGGAGTTCGACGATCATTCGCCCACCTCACGCGAAGCAGCGCTCATGCCGGGGTGAACCGCAGTGGCAGCCGGACGATGCCGTGCTGCGCGAAGCTCGGCAGGTACTCGACGTCGTCCGGATCGATGTCGAGCGTGATCTCCTTCGTCCGCCGCAGCCAGGTGGTGATCCCGACCCTGGTCTCCAGGCGGGCGATGGGCGCCCCGAGGCAGAAGTGCTCGCCCTTACCGAAGGCGAGATGCGGGCCTTCGCTGGCCCGGTCGACCAGCAGCCGGTCCGGATCGTGGAAGGCCTGCTCGTCCCGGTTGCCCGAGCCGTAGACGAGATAGAGGTTGGTGCCCTTGGGGATCGTCACTCCGCCGATCTCGACGTCCTCGTTCGCGGTACGGAAGATGCCTTGCACCGGGGACTCCAGCCGGAGGACTTCCTCGACGACCTTGGGCACCAGATCCAGGCCGGCGCGCACCGCGGCCGCCAGCTCCGGGTTGGTGAGCAGCGTGAACATCACCGAGGTCAGCAGGCTGGTGGTGGTCTCGTTGCCCGCGACCAGGAACTGCACCAGCATCTGCAGCATCTCGTTCTGCGTCAGCGGGGTCTCGCCGTCGATGCGCGCGTTGACGACGGCGGACAGCAGATCGTCGGTGGGATGCTTGCGACGCCGCTCGATCTGCTCGGTGAAGTAGTCGTAGAACTCGTCGACCGCGTCGAACATCTCCGCGACGGCCTCGTCGCTCAGGTTCATGCTGCCGGTGCCGGCGACGAACGCGTCCGACCAGCGCTTGAACGTCGGGTGCATCTCGGCGGGCACTCCGAGAATGTCCGCGATCACGGTCATCGGCAGCAGGACAGAGAACTGGCTGACCATCTCCGCCCTGCCGTCGTCGATGACCGCGTCGATCAGCTCGTTGGCCAGCCGCTCGACGCCGGGCTCCATCGCGAGCACCCGGCGCGCGGTGAAGGCCTGGTTGACCAGCTTGCGTTGCCGCTTGTGCACCGGCGGGTCCGCGTTGAGCAGCACGGCCGATGCGCTGATGTCCAGCCTGCGTTGGGCTTTCGCCCGCAGTGCCGGGCCGGTGTCGGGATCGGCGACCAGCTTCCTGGCCAGCGGGGTCACCGAACCCGGGCCGCTGGCCATCACCGACGAGAACTTCTCCGGCGCCCTGAGCACTTCGACGATGTCCTCGTAGCGAGTCAGCGCGTAGGCCTGGATGCGCTCGATCCACTGCGGTGCTGCCTGCCTGCGCATCGACACGTATGCCAGATGCGGACAGCGCGCCATCTCCGGTTTGGCGTCGAAGAGATCGCGGACGGGGTCGGACACCTTCACCAGTCACCCTCCTGAACCTGCGGCCTCACCACACGAAGATTAGTCTAGAGATGAAATGTTTACAAGACGAACTACAGCTAGATACTCTGGCGATAGAGTTTCTGTCGACAGCAGGATCGGAGTCGCTCATGCGCGTGGTCACCGACCTCGACAAGTGCTGCGGGACCGGTCAGTGCGTGATGGCCGCACCCGAGGTGTTCGACCAGAACGACGAGGACGGCACGGTCGTCGTGCTGCAGGAATTCCCCGGCCGGGATCAGCACGCGGCGGTACGCACCGCGGCACGGAACTGCCCGACCGAGGCGATCACCGTGCTCGACTCGTGACCGGGCCGGCCGGCAGCGCCGCGCAGGCAGGACCCTGACCGGCGGTCACGGCACCGGTCGCATGCGGCGCGGTACCGGCGGCGCCCGAAGCGCGCAACGACCGCACCAGCGGCACCCGAAGCGCACACCAGGACCGCACCAGCATCGCCAGCCAACGCACATCGGTCCCGGGCCAGCGGTGTCCGGCAAGCGCACATCGGGCCCGGCGCCATTGCCCGGCAAGCGCATGCGTCAGATCCAGCACAGCAGCGCCCACCCAACGTACATCGGGCCGGGTGCCAGTAATGCCAGCGTCCGCCTGCGTCAGGCCCGCATCAGTGACACCCCAGCACCTGCCTGTATCGGACCCCTCGTCCGCGGTGCCCGGCACGGGCCCGCGCCAGGTCCGACACCGCCGGCCGCCCAACACATGCCTGCATCAGCGAATGACGCCCGTGATCGGCTCCGCCCGGCGCCGCAGAAGCAACCTTCCGGCCGCCGCGGCCGATCACGGCTTCCGCACGTGATCACGGCTTCCGCACGTTCTGCGCCGCATGCAGGAACGACACCGTGGCCTCCGTCAAGCCGCCGTCGACATACAGGACCTGCCCGGTGACGTAGCGAGCATCCGGCGAAGCGAAGAAGGACACCACGTCGGCGATGTCCTCGGGCAGCGCGCGCCGTCCGAGCGGGACGAGGTCGTTGAACCGCGCCTCGCGCTCCGGATCGGCCGAGACCTGCGCCGCCCCTTCGGTCCGGACTCCCCCGGGGGCAACCGCGTTGAACCGGACACCGGTGTGCGCGAACTCCACCGCACAAAGCTTGGTCAGCGAGACCAGCGCCGCCTTCGACGGCGAGTACGCCCCGGTCCCCGGCGTGGGCACCTTGGCGGACATCGACGCGATGTTGACCACCGACCCGCCGCTGGCCGCCAGGTGCGGGACGAACAGCTGGGTCAGCAGCAGCGGCGCGATCACGTTGACGTCCATGACCTGCCGGAACTGCTCGGCGGTGAGCGTGCTCAGCTTCGCAGGCGGGAAGATCCCGGCGTTGTTGACCAGCACGTCGAGCGAAGCCACCGATGCCGCCAGCGCGCGCAGCGCGTCAGGGTCGGTCACGTCGCAGCCCACGGCGCGGCCGCCGACCTCGGCCGCGACTTCTTTCGCCGCCGCCTCGTCGAGATCCACCGCGATCACACGATGGCCGTCCGCGGTCAATCGGCGCGCGATCGCCCGGCCGATCCCGCGGCCCGCCCCCGTCACCAGCGCATGCCCCATTGCCGTGCCCCTGTCTCGAGCGTGGTCGTTCCTTCCCGAAGATGCCGCCGTCCGCCGCCGGTCGACATCCCCGACCAACGCCACGTACTCTAACGCCAAATACTCTATTACCAAAGTTTTTGCACAGAGCAGGAGCGGCCCGGAGTGATGACACTGGGGACACGTTTCACGGAGCTGTTCGGCGTCCGGCATCCCGTGGTGTGCGGCGGCATGACCGGGGTGGGCACGGCCGAGCTGATCGCGGCGGTGGCCGAAGCGGGCGGGCTCGGCTTCCTGACCGCGCTGACCCAGCCCAGCCCGGAGGCCCTGGCCAAGGAAATCAGCCGCTGCCGCGACATGACCGATCAACCGTTCGGGGTGAATCTGACCATCCTGCCGAGCATCGATCCCATCCCCTACGACGAGTACCGGGACGCGGCCATCGAGTCCGGGATCACGCTCTTCGAGACCGCGGGGCGCAGTCCGGAACCGCACATGGCGGCCTTCCGCGCGGCGGGCGCGAAGGTGATTCACAAGTGCGTCAGCGTCCGGCACGCGGTCAAGGCGGAACGGCTCGGCGTCGACGCGGTCAGCATCGACGGTTTCGAATGCGCGGGACATCCGGGCGAGGACGACATCGGTGGGCTGGTCCTGATCCCGGTGACCACCGCCGCATTGTCCATACCGGTGATCGCCAGCGGTGGCATTGCGGACGCGCGCGGGCTGGTCGCAGCGCTGGCCTTGGGTGCCGACGCGGTGAACATGGGCACCAGGTTCGTGGCGACCAAGGAAGCGGCGGTGCACGAGAACGTCAAGCGGCAGATCGTGGCCAACGACGAGCGCTCCACCAACGTGGTGTTCCGCAAGTTCCGCAACACCGCGCGAGTCGCCAAGAACGCCGTCTCGGATGCCGTGATCGACATTGAAGCGCGACCGGACAGCACGTTCGACGACATCGCTGAGCTGGTCTCCGGCAAGCGCGGGCGGACACGAGTCCTGGCCGAGGGCAACATGGACGACGGCCTGTGGTGGGCAGGTCAGTCGCAGGGCCTGATCCATGACGTGCCGTCGTGCCGCGAGCTCATCGAGCGGATCGTCGCCGAGGCCTGCGACCTGATCACGAATCGGCTGGTCCCGGCCGTCCGAACAGCGGGGTGACGACTCGGCGCGGCGCAGCGGTTCCCGGCGCCAGGCCAGATGCACCTGGGCGGAGGGCCCGTGCCGAACATGGACGGACGCAGCGGTGACGCGATCACGAAACCCAGGCGACCAGCACGAGCGCATGACCTGCGGTCGGCATCCACGCCCGGGCGACTGTGGACCCAGACGACCCGCGCGAAGCCATGACCCGCAGTCGGCGACCCTCCCCAGGCAACTGCGGACCCAAACGACCCGCGCGAAGCCATGGCGCCGACGACGCGATGGGCAAGCCGCACAGCCGCCGACACTTTCGGAGATCAACACACCGGACGTCGGTCGTCGTCGATGCTCGACAGCCGGTTCGACGCGTGCCACCCCGCCGCGCTGCCTGCCGAGAAGGGGTGCGGGCCGGCACCGACCCCGCAGCCTCGCCCTGGACGCCTCGGCCCGTCACCGCGTCGGCCAGCGATTGGTGCCGTTCGGCGCCCACTCCGCCCGGTTGTTGCTCTGGGCCACGACGCCGCGGCGCACCCCTAGCGCTTCCTCGGCCCGCCATGTACTCTGACGGCAAATAGTCTATCTTGCGACTATTTGCCGCACTGGGAGCGGAGGCGAGGATCGGCATGGGTGAACGACTCGACGTCGGCGACCGGTTGCTGTCGTACCAGGACGTGCTGCGGCTGGACACCAAGGAGGTGCCGAAACACATCCGCCAGACCTCCCGTGGCTCGTTCGACTTCGACGAAGCGCCGATCGACATCTACATCTCACGGGACTGGCACGAGCGCGAGAAGCAACGGCTGTGGAAGCGCGTCTGGCAGATGGCGTGCCGGGAAGAGCACATCCCGGAAGTCGGCGACCACTACGTCTACCACATCGCCGGCCTGTCCTACCTGATCATCCGGTCCGCACCCGACCGGATCCGGGCCTTCCCGAACGCGTGCCTGCACCGGGGCCGCCAGCTGAAGGACTACCCGGGACGGTGCGCGGAGATCCGCTGCCCGTTCCACGCCATCACCTGGGATCTCGACGGCAACCTCAAACGCATCCCGGCGCCATGGGAGTTCGAGCACGTCGACCCGGAGAAGTTCGCGCTGCCCCAGGTCAGCGTGGACACCTGGGCCGGCTTCGTGTTCATCAATCCGGACCCGGACGCCGAACCGCTCAGCACCTACCTCGGCGACCTGCCCGATCATTTCGCCAAGTGGGACCTGGCGAACCGATACGTCGAGGTGCACGTCTCGAAGCTGCTGCGCTGCAACTGGAAGGTCGCCCAGGAAGCGTTCATGGAGTGCTGGCACGCGGCGGCCACCCACCCGCAGACCGTGCCTTACGCGGCGTTCGGGGTCTGCCAGGTCGACTGCTACGAGCACTTCGCCCGCTTCATCACCCCGTCCGAGGTGGTCGGACCGATGATGCCGGGGGATCCGACCACGGAGGAGATGCTGCGCGCCACGCTGGACGTCCGCGAAGGCGAGGAACTGCCGGTACGGCCGGAGCCGGGTGAGACGGCGCGGTCGTTCGTCGTGCGCACCACCCGGGAGAAGTGGCGTCAGTACCTCGGCGACAAGATCGACGAGTGGGCCGACTGCGAGCTGGTGGACAACTTCACCTACACGGTCTTTCCGAACCTGATGCCATGGGGCGGCGTGCACAAGATCTGCTACCGCTTCCGCCCCAACGGAGACGACCACCGCAGCTGCATCATGGACGTCTTCTACCTGGCCCCGTTCACCGGCGAGCGGCCGCCGCCCGCGGAGGAGATCACGCTGGGCTTCGACGACCCGTTCAGCAGCGTGCCCGCCCTCGGCATCGTCGGCAACATCCTGGACCAGGACTGTTTCAACATGGAGAAGGTGCAGTTCGGGCTGGAGACGACGGCGAAGCCGACGGTGACGTTCGCGTCGTACCAGGAAGACAACCTGCGGTGGATGCAGCGGCTGCTGCGCAAGTACGTGGAGGGGCACTGAGCCATGGCCGGAGGAGTGCGACATCCGTACAGTCGCGACCTGTACGAGCTGGACGAAGACGGCCGCGTGCGAGTCACCAGGCGCAACGGCGAGGTCGGGTACTACAGCTCCGACGGGCGCTGGCTGGCGGGCGCGAAGTTCGACGCGGACCCGCATTTGTGCGGCTGGGTGAGCGCACCGCGCAATGCGCATCGGATCACCGCGCGATAGCCGGAAGCTGGATCGACACGGGCCCTCCCGGCAGGCCCGGCCGCCAGCCGGCCTCACCCGCATCACCACTGGAAAGCGGCAAGAGAAGACCGGGCAAACGCAGGCCACCGAACACGCGCCTCGCCGTCCCAGCCCCGCCAGCACCATCCGCATCCGCTGGAACGCGCGTCAGCCGAGCGACCAGAATCTCGGCGGCTCGGCACAGGGGTGGTGTCGGGACGACCGGCCGTCACTCGTCGAACCGGTCCAAACGAAGCGCATAACTCGGGTCGTCGCGACCCCGGCTGCCCGGCAGGTCGTAACCGGCGCGGCCACCGCCCAGCACCATCCTCGACGGCTGGCACTGGTTCCACTCCACCGTGATCCGACGCCGCCAGATCCGCCACACCCCATCGCGTTTGACCAGCTTGTCGAGGTACCGACCACCGGTGAGGTATTCGTGTTCGCCGTCGAGCGTGCCTTCGCGCCTGGCTCGCTCGGCATACTCCTCACCGAAGAACCGCGCCACGGAATCCCAGCCGCCCGGCACGCGGTGATAGCCCAACAGGTACGACTCGGCGATCGCCCGATCCCCGTCGACGTCGACCAGTTCGTTGGTCACGTGGTGCACGCCGTAGCTGGTCTGCTCGCGCAGCCGCGCAATCATGAATTCGGCGAACTCGTGTGCATTGCCCTCGAACGTGCCGTGCACGTCGATCGCGTCGTCGTGATAGACGGACTTGAGCAGCTGGAGGTCGCAGCGGTCGATGGCCCGCGCGTACCGGTGCAAGACCTCCACGATCTGCTGCCGGTTGTACACCGCCTGAAGCATCTCGTTCCGGTCGGCGGGTTCCTCGCGCGGCGCGAACAGCATGCGTCCCTCCTTCACCCCGACGCCGACTGCACGAACGCGGCGGCCGCTTCGCCCGCCATCCGGCCCACCCCTGCGGCGCTGGCCAGTGAGCTGCCGGAGCCGGAGTAGGTCGGACCGACGATGCCGCCCGTGCACTCGCCGGCCGCGTACAGACCAGGAATCACGTTGCCGTCGATGCCGACGACACGCGCGTGATCGTCGATACGCAAGCCGTACCCGGTGTGGGCAACAGCCGTGGGCCGGACCTCCACGGCGTAATAGGGCGGCGTCGCGATCGGATGGAGAAACCTGGCGGCTTTTCCGAAGTCGGTGTCCTCACCTGCCGCCACCAGCTGGTTGTAGCGGGCCACGGTCCCGGCCAGATTCTCAAGGGGAAGGTCCGTGCCGGCGGCCAGCTGCTCGAGCGAGTCGGCGACGTGCACGCGCGGGTGATCCCGGTACCGGTCCATCATGTCGGCGGTGTAGTGCTTGGGCCTGAACTTCGCATGGTTCGGCCAGACCTGCTTGTACGCGTCGGCGTAGCGGTCGGCGAGCCCAGGGGGTGGTCGCAGCGCGGCGTCGTCGAACACCACGAACCCGACGTTGTCACGGGCCTTCATCAGGCTGTCGAGGATCCCGTACGGCGCGGTCTCGTCGCAGAACCGGCGGCCGTGCTTGTCCAGCAGGATCGTCCAGCCCGGCAGGAAAGCCTCGTGCACGGTGTCGATCCCCGGGTTCAGCATCCGCAAGCCACGGTTCTCACCGGTCAACTGCGCACCGAGCTGCTGGGCGAAGCGGATGTGGTCACCGCGAGCGCCACTGGCGCCGATGTAGAACGTCTCGCCCGGTACCCAGGCAAGCGGGTAGTACGCGGCGAGATGGTCCGGGTTGGCACCGAATCCTCCGGTCGCCACGACCACGGCGCCGGCGGTCACCGTCTCACCCGCAGCCCGCACGCCTGCCACTCGCCCGTTCCTGCGGATCAGCTCGTCGACCCGATTGCCGAGGGCGAAGTCGACACCTGCTTGCCGGCAGCGCTTGACCAGGGCGTCCACGATGGCCTGGCCGCCGCCGTCGACACAGTGGCCCCGCGGCTGCCGGTCGTCGCCGCTGAAGATGAGCCGATCGCAGAACGGAACGCCGCGGTCCTCGAGCCAGTCGATGGTTTCTCCGCTGCGGGCCGCCCACCGCCGGACCGGCCCGGCCGCGACATCCCAGCCGTTGATCGCCAGGTAGTCGGAGAACAGGTCGTCCTCGTCCTCCTCGATGCCCGCCGCGCGCTGCAGCCGGCTCCGGCTGCCCATGATCACTCCGCCGGACAGCCGGGTCGATCCGCCGAGAACACCTTCGGACTCGACGACCAGCACATCGCGGCATCCGTTCTCCCTGGCGGTGAGCGCGGCGGCCAGGCCACCGAGACCGGAGCCGATGACGACGACGGCGAAGTCCGGACCGGTCATACCGGGCTCCTGCGCACGGGCGCCCGCTGCGACAGGCGCAGATGAGACGAATCGTTGAGGCACGTCAGCTCCCGCTGCCCGGTACGTGCGGCTAGCACTCCGGTGATCCCCGTGTGGGCCGGGTGGGCGACGACGGGGCCCGACACACCGAGAATGTCCCCGACGAACGCGTTGATGACCGGGCTGTGCGTGACGATCACGACACGCTGGCCCGCGTGCGCGGCAATGATGCCGTCGATGGCGCCGACGGCATCCTGGTCAGCGGAGCACCAGGTCAGGCGCCTCTCGATGCGGGGCACCAAGCCAAGGCGCCCAGCCAGCACAGCCGCCGTGTCCGTGGCACAGCGCTCCGGCGCCGTGTACAGGGCGTCCCACACTTCGTGGTGCAGCCGATCGGCCGCAGCGCGAGCCTGCTCCCATCCGACGGGACTCAGCCCAGCGTCATCGCGCGCCCGCCGGTCGCGCTCGGCGTGCCGGATGATGGCGAGTTCCACGTGGCCGACCTCCGTCGTCCTGCCGTTCCAACGACTACTACTCTATCGCTCAACTATTGGAAAGTGGAGATCCTTGCTCCGATCGCATTGAGCTCGACCGTGACCCACCCCCAGCCAGGGAGGTAGCGGAAGCGGTTCACCGAGCCGTAGCCGGGCCGGAACACCGACGTCCTCGACAAGCCGAGCACCATGGCGAGGAAGTTGTTGATCACGCCACCGTGGGTGACCGCGACGGCGTGCTCGACGCCGGCCACTCGCATTCGTTCGACCGCCGCCCGGATCCGGCCCCGGAACTCGTCGAGCGTCGTCCCCCATGGCGACAAGTCGCCCGCCAGGTAGGCGCGGTAAGGGTCGACACCGTCCTCCCAGTGCACGTATCGCTGGGTGTCGCGGTCGAACTCGGCGAGGTCGTCGTCGATCACCGGGCAACAACCAGGCAGGAGCACTTCGGCACTCTCCCGGGCGCGACGCAGCGGAGAACAGAAGAGAGCATCGCAGCCGTCGACCTCGACGAGCCTCCTGGCGCCTGTCATCTGCGCCCGCCCCGTGCGACTCAGTGGCGGATCCGCGCGCTCGGACTCGCCGACGTTGCGCTCCGGCTCCCCGTGGCGCACCAGCGTGAGCATCATCCGCCCACCCCCTCGTCCATCACCCGGAAACCACGCATCACCGCCTATCTATTGCCAAATAGTTTATCAGTCGACTTTAATCGAGAACCACGTCACACTCCGCTGGGAGGGTCACCATGGTCGATATCTCGCGTCCCTGGATCGTGGACTCGCCGCTGAGCGAACGATGGCCGGTCTACACCAGAGCGAACGTCGGGGAGGTGTCGCCGAACGTCACCACGCCCCTGATGTGGAGCATGATCGGCGGGCCGCCCGCGGAGCGCGAGTGGAAACAGGCCCTGGTCGAGTTCGGCGCCTTCGACATCGACGAGTTCCGCCCCGATCACATCGACATCCAGGGGATGGTGCACGGCTACATCTACCTGAACCTGTCCCACGCGCGGACGTTCGGGGCGCGGATGCCCGGCGCCAGCCCGGAACTGATGGACCGCACCTACCTGGGCGAGGTGGAGGCGCCGCCGTACGTGCCGCACCCCGACGACGCCAAACCCGAGTACACCGAGCGCATCATGCAGACGGTGCAGCGCGTACTCAGTGAGCGGGACAGGCCGGATGTCTGGGAGCACCGGGAGATCGCCGCACGGTTGCGCGCCGAACGCCCCGATCTGACGACGTTGTCGGACGCGGAGCTCATTGCACGGGAACGCCGGATCATGAAGGACCCGTACGCACCCGTGCTCCGCACCCACCTGCGCATGGTCTACGAAGGTTCCGTGGTGACCGGCGCGCTCGATCAGGCCGTCGCCGCGATGGGCGACAAGAGCCTGGCGATCCGCCTCATGGGCGGTCTCGGCGACATCGCGTCGGCCGAGCCGAACCAGGCGATGTGGCGGCTTGCCAGGATGGTCAACGCGGATGCCGGGCTCACCGCGGAGTTCGAGCGCGGCGTCGCCGACCTCGACGCTCGCCTTCGCGCCGGAAGCAGCGAGGCAGCCAAGGCATTCGTCACGGAGTTCGACAAGTTCTTGTACGAGTACGGGTCGCGGTCGACCGACGAGTGGGCCGCCGCGCCCAAGACCTGGGAGACGCACCCGGCGATTCCGCTGGGCATGATCGACCGGATGCGGCTGCAGGGCGACGACAAGGAGCCCGCCCGCCAATCCGCCAGACTGCGCGCAGAACGCGAGCAGCTTGCCGCGCAAGTGCGTGATCAGCTCGCGGGCAATCAGGAAGCGCTCGGCCAGTTCGAGGCCGTGCTCGCCAGCGCCGAGCTCTATTCGCGGGCACGGGAACAGAGCAAGAGCAACTGCATCCGGATCCTGCACGAAGCCCGCCTGCCCATCTGGGAGCTCGGCAAGCGGTACGTGGCCAAGGGCGTCCTCGGCAAGCCGGAGGACATCACGATGCTGCTGGAAAGCGAGCTGGACCACTTCATCGCCGACCCGCAGTCGTTCGTCCCGGTGATCGAGGAGCGCTGGGAGTGGTACGACGCGCTCGACGAGCTCGAGCCACCGTTCTTCATCAACGGGGAGATCCCGCCGGTCACCACGTGGCCGAAGAAGAAGGACCCTGCGCACCAGCCGGCAGAGCCCGGAACCGTGCTGGAAGGGCTCGGGGCATGTCCCGGCACGGCGACCGGGGTCGCGCGGGTCATCACCGATCCCGAGGACGCACCCGATCTCGAGCCCGGCGAGATCCTCGTCGCCCCGATGACCGACCCCGGGTGGACGCCGATCTTCACGTCCGCGGCGGCCGTCGTGGTCAACGTCGGTTCACCGATGAGCCATGCCGCGATCGTCAGCCGGGAGCTGGGCATTCCCTGCGTGCTCGGGGTGCGGGGTGCCACCAAGAAGATCAAGGACGGGATGACGTTGACGGTCGACGGCACCACCGGGAAGGTCACCGTGCACTGATCGGGCAGTTGGCGGCTCGAGTGGGATCGGCTCCGGCCGGGCCCGGCACCTGCTGCGTGCTCCCCGGCCTGCTCGATGTTCACGGGACATCGGCTTGCGTTCAGGTGCGGATGTGCCCGCATGTGCCACGCGGCAGATGACGGATCGTGCCCGTCCGCGCGGCCGACTCACCCTGCCCGGCAGGACGCCCACGGTGCGCGCTGGATTTCGGGTGCGGCGTGGGCAGGCTGGGCCACGTGGCCTGGCGGCGTCGTCTGTCTCCGGCAGGGCTCGCCAGCTCGTGCGATGCGGCACCGCGAGCCCTAGCCGGGAGCCCGGCAGAGTGACATCTTTGTCGCATGCGTGCGCGTTCAACGGGGAACCTGCCCGCGGATCTGACCAGCTTCGTCGGCAGACGCACCGAACTCATCCAGCTCAAAGGCCTGCTGGCGGCGACGCGGCTCATCACATTGACCGGCACGGGCGGGATCGGCAAGACGCGGCTCGCCCGCCGGCTGGCCAGCGAGGTTCGCCGCACGTTTCTGGACGGTGTCTGGCTGGTCGAGCTGGCCGATCTGCACCAGGGCACGCTGCTGCCCCAGGCCCTCGGCAGCGCCTTGGGCGTCCGGGACGAATCGAGCGACCCGGTCGGCACCGTGATCGATCACTTGCGTTCCCGCCGGTGTTTGCTCGTGCTGGACAACTGCGAGCACTTGACCGAGCCCTGTGCCGCGCTGGTCGGCGAAGTGCTGCAGGCAGCTCCCTGGGTCAAGATCGTCGCCACCAGCAGGCATGTGCTGGGCGTCGAGAGCGAGCAGATCTTCCCCGTCGACCCGCTCACTCACGAGGCGGCCGACGACCGTCCCAACGAGGCCATGGAGCTGTTCGAGGAGCGGGCGTCAGCGGCCGACCCGAACTTCCGCATCACCGCAGGCAATCGCGCAACGGTGGACGCGATCTGCCGACGGCTCGAAGGTCTCCCGCTCGCGGTGGAGCTGGCCGCAGCGAACGTCCGCACGTTCCCGCCCGACGAGATCCTGGACCGGCTGCAAGATCCCGCGCTGCTCACCGCCAAGGAGCAGACGCGTCCCTCGCGCCATCACACGCTGCGCGCGGCCGTCGAGTGGAGCTATCGGTTGTGCACGCGTCAGGAGCAGCGGGTCTGGGAGCAGTTGTCGGTGTTCGCAGGCGGTTTCACCGCCGAAGCCGCGCACGCTGTGTGCACGGTGGTCGACGACAACTCGACGATCACCGCCGCGTTGAAAGGGCTGGTCGACAAGTCCGTTCTCCGTCGCGTCGACGATGCCGGCGCGCGACGCGCTCGCTTCCGGATGCTGGAGCCCGTTCGGCAGTTCGCCGCCGACAAGCTCGCCGCAGCGCCCGATGCCGAGGAGGTCAGGAGGCGGCACCGCGACTACTTCCTGGCACTTGCCCGGCGCAGCGTGCAGGACTACTGCAGTCCTCGGGACATCGAGTGGTACGCGACGACACGGCAGGAGCACGCGAACCTCCGCCAAGCGCTGGCATTCAGCCTGTCCGACCAGAAGGAACCGGAGCGCGCGATCGAGATGGCAACGGTGCTCCGACCGTTCTGGGAGCAGGCCGGCACCGTGCTGGAGGGGTACGACTGGCTCCGCCGGGCCCTCGACCACGCACCCGAACCGACCCAGGTGCGTGCCCACGGACTGGCAGCCGCCAGCATTCTCGGCTCCTTGCTCGGCGAGGACGAAGCCGCCCGCCGGTATCGCCGCGAGCAGGTCGAGCTTGCCGACCGGCTGGGCTGGCACCACCCCACCTCACCGGCACTCTTCGCGGCCGCGCTCGAGGCGTATGCGGACGGGGACGTGGAGAAGGCGCTGGAGAAGTCGGAACGTGCGGTGCAGCAGGGCCTCCGGGAAGGGGACCCGGGCGCCACCGCCGAGGCCATGGCGTTGTCCGCACTGTATGTCCTCATCCTGCAGAACGATCAGGCGGAGGAGATCACCCGACGCTTCGTCGCCTTCGCCGAGTCGCACGGCGCCCACATGTTCAAGGCGATCGCGCTGTACCCGCTCGGTGCCGTCCACTGGCTCAAAGGCGACGTGGAGACCGCGCGGAGGCTCATGCGGGAGGCTGTCCGGCTGTACCAGCTGTTCGACCATCCCGGCATGGTCGCCGTCTGTGTCGAAGGGCTCGCTTGGTCGGCGGCCCGCACGGAACCCGATCTGGCGGCCAAGCTGCTGGGCGCTGCCCGGTCGATCTGGAAGTACAGCCAGGTGCTGCTCGCGGAGAAGGCCGTGCAGCGGGTCGGGCAGGAAATCGAAAGCCAACTCAGGCGGGAGCTCGGCGACATGGCGTTCGAGCAGCAGTTCGCCGCCGGCCAGGAGCTGCCCTATGCCGACGCGATCGACCTGGCGCTTGGCGAGTCGAAGCAAGCCATCCGCAAGGGCAAGGCACCCGTGCCGGACGCCGGTCTCACGCGGCGTGAGCGGGAGGTCGCCGCTTTGGTGGCGGCCGGACTGACCAGTAAGGAGATCGCGGCCAAGCTGGTGATCTCCCACCGGACCGCCGACGCGCACATCGAACACATCCGCGCCAAGCTCGGAGTCCGCTCACGAGCGCAGATCGCCCGCTGGTTCAGTGAGTACGCCAAGGCGCATCCAGCCACCGAACAGCCTCACGGAGATCCGGTCGAGTAGACGGGCTCGGACGTGGCCGCGCGGTGCACCGAGACATGGCCGCCCGGTGCGCTAAGACGTGGCCACGCGGTGCACGAACGTGGCCGGAACCGGCCGCACCACGCCGTGGACGAACCGGTCTTTCCATGGCATGACCGGGGGCACGCTTCACTCCAGGCATGACCGGGACGAATCTCGCCACGCATGGCCGCGGCCCCACGACGAGACCGCGAACCCCACCGCAACGAGGCCGCAACCAGCCTCGCCCCGGCATGGGCGACGCGTGAAGTCGCGCCGCGCCCGAGGCAAGACAAGGCTCACCGAGCACAGCCGAGCCGAGCCAGCCACGCACGCCGAACCGGTCCCACCCCAAGGTGACGGCCGCCCCAGCAAGACCGCGGACCCCACCACTACGAGGCCGCAACCGGTCCCACCTCAGGATGACGGCCGCTCCCAGTAAAACCGCGGACCTCACACCAGAGAGGCACGAGCTCACTCAGCGAGTGACCGGATCCGCAGGGCACACATCGCACCACGCGGGTCGCGGAGTCCACTCAGCGAGGCACGGATCCCCCACCACAGCGGATCACGGGATCCACGCATCCAGGCTCTCGGCCCACCCAGCGTGCCGCGGAGATCAGCCCGGTTGCCGAACAGATCACCCCCCGAACAGGTCTGCCCATGGCCGAACAGGTTCCGGCACGGTGCCACCACAGCCGGCTCGGTGCCCCCTACGGCCGACCGGTGCCCTTGCAGCCGGCCCGGCCCCCTACACCCAGCCCGGTAGCCTGCAGTCTGCCTGCCCCGGCACGAGCGGACCGTGCCTCCAGAAGCCGGTCCTTGTGGCCTCACCACGACTTGGCCAAGTAGGCAAGCGCCTCCACACCGGCTGACGTGAGCGAGACCCCGTTGCGGGCTGGTGATCGCGTCACGAGGCCCAGCTGCTCCAACCTCCGCACGGAGTCGGCGCTGACGGATGCGCCAGCGTTCCGTTGCGGGGTGGGCTCCGCCAGGTCGGCCCAGATGTCGCTGTGCGCGACCAACTGGGTGATCGCGATCTTTTCCAGCTCGAGAACGTCGGCTGCGTTCATGGTGACCTCCTTGCCAGCGTCGATGCTGCCGTGGAGGCGGAAACCAACCCAATTGGTCAAACCACCTACTTCGATACCTATGTCGTGGGTCACACCGAGGTGCTTCCCGCCGTAATCACCCCCTCCCGTCACCTTCTCGTGGTTCGCCGATCAAGGAGCGGTGGTTGCCGGGTTCGGTACGACTGATGCCCTGGATGGCAACGGCCGCACGATCCGGCACTCGGCCTGCTCAACCGAGTCCGGCATCCGCCCTGCCCGACAGAACCCCACCCGTCCTGCTCGGCGGAGCCCCACGCGTCCTACTCAATGGAAATCACGCGACTTGGTGCGGATCCGCACGTCGAGGTGCTGCAGTTTGTCGGCCAGCACGCTCACCACACCCGCGCCGTGCGCGGCATGTTCCACCACTCCCCGGACCAGCAGCGCCGGGCTGGAACGAGCGATCGTGGCGTAGCGCGCCCACAACCCCTTGGTGCACACCACGTTGACCATCCCCGTCTCGTCCTCGAGGTTGAGGAACGTGATGCCGTTGGCAGTGGCCGGTCGCTGTCGGTGCGTCACCGCCCCGCCGATCAGCACCCGGGTCCCGTGCGGGATCTCGACCAGCTTGGCCGCAGGCACCGCACCCAGCCTGTCCAGCCTTTCCCGGTGGAACTGGATCGGGAAGCTGTCCGGCGACAACCCGGTGGCCCACACGTCGGCCATCGCAACTTCCACCTTCTCCATCCCGGGCAGCGGCGGCGCTTCCACACCCACGCCGCTGTCCGGCAACTTCTCCGGCCGCTCCTGCGCGACCGCCCCCGCGGACCACAACGCCTTGCGCCGATCGGGCTCCAGCTCGCGGAACGCGCCAGCGGTGGCCAGGGCTTCGATCTTCGGCGTGGTCAGTCGCACCCGCCTGGCCAGATCGGTCATGCTGCGGTACGGCCCGTGCGCCCGGCGTTCGGCGACGATGCGCTCGGCAGGCTCCGTACCGAGCGTGCGCACCGACGACAGCCCCAGCAGCACCGCAGGCTCGCCACCATCGGGGTCCGGGCGCAATGTGGTATGCGCCAGGCTGGCGTTCACGTCCGCCCCCAGCACCGTCACGCCGTGCCGGCGGGCATCGGCCACCAACGACTGCGGCGAGTAGAAGCCCATGGGCTGCGCGCGGAGCAGCGCTGCGCAGAACGCCGCGGGAAAGTAGCACTTCAGGTACGCGCTGGCGAAGACCAAGTACGCGAAGCTCAACGCATGGCTTTCCGGGAAGCCGAAGTTGGCGAACGCGACCAGCTTGGCGAAGATCCGCTCGGCGGTGGGCTGGTCGACACCGTTGGCCGCGGCACCGTCGTAGAAGCGTTGCCGCAACGCCTCCATCCGGCGCACGGATCTCTTCGCGCCGATGGCTCTGCGCAGCTCGTCGGCCTCCGCCGGGTCGAACCCGGCGACGTCGATGGCCAGCTGCATCAACTGTTCCTGGAACAGCGGCACGCCGAGCGTCTTGCGCAGCGCCCTTTCGGTCAGCGGATGGTCGTAGGTGACCTTCTCCACCCCGGCGCGGCGCCGGATGTAGGGGTGCACCGACCCGCCCTGGATCGGCCCCGGCCGGATCAGCGCGACCTCGATGGCGAGGTCCTTGATGGTGCGCGGCTTCAGCCGCGGCAAGGTGGCCAGCTGCGCCCGGCTCTCCACCTGGAAGACACCCACCGCGTCGCCCCGGCACAGCATGTCGTAGACCTTCGGGTCCTCCAGCGGCAACTTGGCCAGGTCGATGTGGATGCCCTGGTAGTCGCGCACCATCTCCACGGCGTACTTGATGGCCGAGAGCATGCCGAGCCCCAGCAGGTCGAACTTCACCAGGCCGACCGCGGCGCAGTCGTCCTTGTCCCACTGCAGCACGCTGCGCCCGGGCATCCGCGCCCACTCCACCGGGCAGATCTCGCTCACCGGTCGGTCCGCCAGCACCATCCCGCCGGAGTGGATGCCGAGGTGGCGCGGAAAGTCACCGAGCTGATTGGCCAGGTCGACGACCTCGTCGGGCACGTCGTTGTCCGCGTTCGCCGCGTGGGTTGTCCACCGGTCGATCTGCTTGCTCCAGGCGTCCTGCTGCCCCGGCGCATACCCCAGCGCCCTGGCCACGTCCCGTACCGCCGACCGGGCCCGGTAGGTGATGACGTTGGCCACCTGGGCGGCCTTCAGCCTGCCGTACTTGCGGTAGACGTACTGGATCACCTCTTCGCGGCGATCGGACTCGATGTCGACGTCGATGTCCGGCGGGCCGTCCCGCTCCGGCGCCAGGAAGCGCTCGAACAGCAGGCCGTGCGCGACCGGGTCGACGTTGGTGATGCCCAGCGCGTAGCACACCGCCGAGTTGGCCGCCGAGCCGCGCCCCTGGCAGAGGATGTCGTTCTCCCGGCAGAACCGCACGATGTCGGCCACGATCAGGAAGTAGCCGGGAAAGTTCAGCTCGGTGATCACCTTGAGTTCGTGCTCGATCTGGGCGTAGGCCTTCGGGTTCTGGTAGCGCGTGCCGTAGCGCGCCACCGCGCCTTCGTAGGTCAGCTGGATCAGCCAGCTCGTCTCGTTGTGGCCGGGCGGCACGTCGAACGGCGGCAGGTCCGGCGCGATGAGCTCGAGATCGAACGCGCACTCCACTCCCAGCAAAGCGGCGCGCTGGACGGCCCCCGGATACCGCGCGAAGCGCGCTTGCATCTCGGCACCGGAGCGCAGGTGGGCCCCCGCCGACGGCGGCAACCATCCGTCCAGCTCGTCGAGGCTGCGCCTGGCCCTGATCGCCGCCAGCGTCGCGGCCAGCCTGCCCCGGGACGGGGTGACGTAATGCGCGCCGGTGGTGGCCACCGTGGGCAGGCCGAACTCCGCGGCCAGCGCCGCCATGGTGTCGTTGTGGGCCGTGTCGGCCGGAAGGCCGTGATCGAACAGCTCCACGTAGACGTTGTCCTTGCCGAACAGGGCAGTCAGCTCCCGCAAGCGCTGCGCCGCCCGCCGGTAGCCTTCGACGCGTGCTTCCCGCGGGGCGTCCGGCGACGGCAGCACCGAGCGCAGCGGGCCTTTCCGGCACCCGGTCAGAACCGCCACCCGCCCGGCGACCCGCTCGGCCACCTCCGGCAGCGAATACCGCGGCCTGCCCTTCTCCGCCAGCCGGTTCTCCGGGTCCTCGTGACCGGCCAGCTGTCCGTCGGTGATCGCCGCGCAAAGCGCGGAATAGCCCTGCGCGTCCCTGGCCAGCAGCACCAGGTGCTCCGCGGCGGGATCGGCGGGCCCGGAGCGGGCCTGCGGCTGCGGCGGGAGCTCACGCTCCTGGCCGGCGGGCCACCGGCCGGCCTGCCCGGCTGGCTCGTCCCGCCTGCCGAAACCGAGCTCGGCTCCGTAGACCGTGCGCACCCCTAGCTCCTTGGCCGCCTGAGCAAAGCGGACCGCGCCGTACATGCCGTCGTGATCGGTCAGCGCGATGGCGTCCAGGCCGAGCCGGGACGCCTCTTCCACCAGCTCCTCCGGGTGGCTGGCACCGTCCAGGAAACTGAAGTTGGAGTGGCAGTGCAGCTCGGCGTACGGCACCCGGGGCCGCGCTCCCGCGTCGTCGTCGAACTGCAGCTCCGCCAGGTCGTCCGGGCGGAAGTAGCCCTCCCGGCGCCGCGTCCATGCCGGGCTGTCTCCACCGTCGCCTGACTGCTGCGTGGGGTGGCCGGAGAGCGTGCGCTCCATCTCCGACCACGGCAGCGGCAAGTTGAACCAGCCCATTACGTGTACTCCCCTTCCACCTGCCAGCGAGGGCTCTGCTGCTCGCGGCAGCGCAACAGCAGCGCTCGGCCGGCCGCAGCGGGCCCTTCCGACACCACCACCTGGATCCGTGCGGCAGGCCCGGCCGCGCGGGGATCCCACCACCGTTCGTCCAGCGGCCACGGCCCCGCCCACGCGGTGACCTCGCGCAACGGCCCACCGTCGACCGCCACCCGGGCAGGCGGTGCGTTCAGCACCCCGCGCTCGGTCATCCGCACCGGCAAACCCCGGCGATCGACCACCGCCGCGCGCACCGGCTCCGGATGCACTGTCGCCGGCGACGGCGCTGGAAGCCTGCCCGGCCAGGTCGGAACTTCCTGCTGCGCGCCCGCACCACGCCGCAGGGTTTCCTCGTCGCCCCTGGCCTCACCCCACGGCACCAGCCGCACCCGCTCGGCCGGGCCCCGCCCGCCGCCCAGCACCGCGGTGACCACGGCTTCCGGCCCGAGCAGCCGCTGCACCTGGACAAGCGCCCGGCCTGCCCGCTCGTCTGCATCGTCGTCCGCCGGGTTGTCCCCAGCTCCACCACGCCACAGGTGCAGTTGCAGCAGGGAGGCCTCGACCACCTCTTCCGGCTCCAGCCGGAGCGTCACCACACCGCTCTGCGGCCGTTGCTCACCCTGCAGCCAGCTGTCGAACTGCCAGCGCACCCTGTCCGCGATGCCGCGTGCGGCCACCGGAACGCCATTGGTGCCGCCGTCCGTCCCGCCGCAGCGCCACACACGGGACAGCTCCTCACCGCTGAGGGTCCGCGCATAGATGCCCAGCCGGGTGCAGGCCAGGTTCCGGCCCGCCAGCTTCGCGTGCAGCTTCCCGGCCATCCGCTCCGCCACGTAGGCGGCCTCCTCCACCGTGCCGACCGGGACGTCGAACGTCTCCTCCACCGCCAGCTCGGCGGGCGGCTTGCGCCGGTCCAGCGGCCGCTCGGACAAGCCGCTGGCCAGCCGATGGGCCAGCATGCCGAGCCTGCCGAACCGCGAACTCACCGTCCGCTCCGGCAGCTCGGCGAACTGCCCCAAGGTGCGCAGCCCCAGCCTGCGCAACAGGTCGACCAGATCGGCGACCAGATCGGCACAGCCGTCGAACTCGGCCAGGACGCTGCCCGGCTGATCGAGCTCGGTCACCGGCAGCGGCGCCAGGAACCTGCGGCTGCCGCCCGGCTCCACCACGCACGACCGGCGAGCCGCCGCCAGCGCGGCGAACAACCCGTCGGCGATCCCGATCTGCACCTCGACCCCCGCCATGGCCGACACGTGGCCCACCAGGCTTTCCACCAGCCGATGCTCGTCGCCGAAGTAGGTCAGCGCCCCGTCCACCGGGGCGGCCACCACCCCGGGACGCACCACGTCCACCCCGACCACCAGCTCTTCCACCGCGGCGGCCACCGGCTCGAACAACCGCGCGTCGCGCGCCGGGTCGACCGCAAGCACCGCCAGCTCCGGACATGACGCCTGCGCCTCCCGCCTGCGCATCCCGCGCCGGACCCCGTTGCGCCGCGCCACCGCAGAGCAAGCCACCACCCGGTTGGCCGCGAACACCGCCGCGGGATGGTGCAGGGGAACACCGGCGGCCACGCACGCGGCCGTCACCGGCCAATCCGGACACCACACCACCACCAGCCGCGCCGCCTGCTGCGCATCCGCCGCGGATCGTTCGCCGGAGCCGGAGCTCCCAGCACCGGCATCCCCGGGAAACGCGCCTTGCGCACCGGCCGCGCCATCCGGACTCGCCGCGGCTTTGCCTCCTCCGGACTGCCCGGCATCCGCATCGCTGGGACGGGTATCCACCGATCGCGCCGCCTCCCGCTCCGGCACCGCCTGGCCTGCCCGCGAAACACGCCACCGCCTCGTCACTCGCTGCCGCATCAGCTCGCCACCTCGAGCCTCCGCGCGTGCTCGCCCGCTTCGACACCACCGCTGGGCCCGGGCAGCAGCACGGTCGTCTCCAGCACCCGGGCCGAGGACTTGCCGCGCCCCTGGATCCGCATGGTGCGGGCCGACAGGTAGCCCCGCCCGAATTCGTCCACTCCGTCCCAGGAGCCGGGCGTGCAGACCAACTCCACGTCCGCCCCAGGCCATCGGCCTTCGGCGACGAGCACGCCGCCCCGGTGCCGCACCCGGGCGGTCAGCCTGCGCGCGGAC
The DNA here is from genome assembly GCF_002919275.1 of Thermocrispum sp. Classification (NCBI taxonomy): domain Bacteria; kingdom Bacillati; phylum Actinomycetota; class Actinomycetes; order Pseudonocardiales; family Pseudonocardiaceae; genus Thermocrispum; species Thermocrispum sp. Next base: position 36,519 of record NZ_PKFA01000058.1, read on the forward strand.
GCCGCCGCCATGCTCGTCCCGCCCGGCACCACGACGATGTCCACCCCGTCCAGCAACGCCGCAGCCACCCGCACCACGTCCGGACCCGGGCGCGGGACCAGCGCCGTCCTGCACAGCTCGACGCCCAGCTCGGCGGCGGCGGCCAACCCGACGTCCGGAATCCCCACCACGGCGGCCCACGACCCCGCCGCGGTCGCCCTGGCCAGCAGCGCGAGCAACACCGACCGCGCCCCGGTGACCGAAACCGTGCTGCCCCTCCGCAGGCCCCTGAGGGGCAGCACGGCCTCCAGTTCGGGCACCACCGGAAGGAGCTTCCCCGTCGCTGACGCTCCCGCAACGTCAGCTGCCACCTCACTCGCGGTGGTCAACCCCGGCAACGACGCCAGCCGAGCGACCGCATCCACGGTGTCGGCCACCTCTGGCACCGTGGACGTGCGCGCGCCCGACATCCCATCACCTCCCGGAAACCACGACCGGGCGGCAGCTCCCGGTCATCGGCCACCGTGGAGCGACGGTGGCTTCGTTCTCGAACATATGTTCGATAGTGATAGTGAACGCCACCTCCGGGGCACTTGTCAAGCGCACCGTCACCGGCCATTCCATCGAGTCAGCTGGCCGAGGAAAACCACAGGTCGGAGTGGTTGAGAACGCGCCAGGCACCCCTCGCCCGACGAATTCGGCACCAATCGCAGCAACCTGTAACCGACGGCATCCGAAACAAGCGCAGGCCCCTGCTGGCGCAAGGACCGCCGGGCAGGGTGGTCCGCTCGGTTCGTCGGGGCGTGAGAACCGTCGTTCGCCCGGTGGGCCAACGACGGAAGGCAGCCGTGTCACGCCGTCGGCATCGACCGCAGAGCCCGGGCCATCGCAAACCCCGCAGAACGGTAGGACGTGGTGTGGGCGGGAGGGTACCTGGTGCGATGCAGACGCACCGAACCCTCACCGACTCACCGTGCGTCGGCGAGCAATTCGCGGCCCACGGCGACGACCAGCTTCTTCAGTCGCTCGGCAGGCACGGCGACATCCTCCGATTCTCCGAGCAGTCCGCTGAAGAAGGTCTTGTCGGAGCCAGCCAGCTGCACCGCGACGACCGTCCGTCCACGGCGGGCCACGAGTTCGGCGTTCCCGTCGACGGCGCGCACGAACGCCTCGTCACCCACATCGCTCAGCTCGCTCATGCCACCCCGCCCGGCCGTCAGCTCGACGACCGCTTCCTGCGCGGCGGGCTTGGCGTGATAACGGTCGACCTCCACGCTCAGCTGCCGCTTACGAACATGCTCGTCCGGCCCGGCGACCCAGCGACAGGAGACACCCTCCACGCCGTCACGCATGTGCAACGGACCGCTCTGCCAGCTCGGCGTACCGGCTTCGGCGAGCAGCTCGGCGGACACCGTGCACTCCTCGGGCACCGGATCCGCCAGCGGTGCAACACCGACCGAGCTGTAGAAGACCAGCGCAAGATATCCGCCAACCAGCGCCACCGCACCGAGCACGACACCGATCAGCACGAACGGCCAGCGCGGCCGAGGAGGCCGCGGCCGACGGGGTGGACCAGCCGTCGGCGGGCGCCGGTAAGCGGCCGTAGGCGGCGGTTGCCGATACGCAGCCGGAGACGACGGACGTCCTGGGCCGGACGCCGCCTGCCACGTCGGACCCTGCGCGGTCATGCGGGGAAACTTACCCCAGATTCGCGGTGCTCACCGGTGATCACTCACCCGCTGTCTGCGTCGTTCCCGCCGCTCGTACCTGGCCCGCGCGATCCGACACGCCTCGCCGAGCAGTTCCCGCACCGCCGCCTCGGTGCGCGGGCCCGGATTGACCACGGCCAGCCATCCGAGCGACCCGTAGACCGGGTGCGCGAAGATCACGTCGAACCGACTCACGTCCACCTTCTCCACCGCGGCCTCGCGGGGCGAGCGACCGGTCCAGCGCTCGAAGGCCTCCCGCCCTGCGAACACGTTCACCCGGAACACGCCGGAACGATCCAGCCGTGAGTCCTCGTCCCCCGGGTAATCCTTCGTCACGACCGTCGCGAACGGCTGCCCTTTCGCCGGTGGCACCCCGTCCGGTGCGTAGTAGAAGAAGGCGTCCCCCCCCCCAGCTGATCTCCGGAGAGCCATCACCAGGGCCAGGCAGCACAGTCAGCACACCGGGAAACCCCGCAACCAGCTCGATGATCTCGTCTTTGTCCATGCATGAAGCGTTTCATTGAAGTGCTTATGGCGACTTTCGTCGATAATCGCCCTGGTCAGGAGCTCCCGACTCGAAAGTGGGGGTTGTGCGAACGGTCGACGTGGCGCGCCGCAGCGGGTACTCCGTCCAGCAGATTCGCCTGCTGGAACAGGGCGGAGTGATCCCGCCAGCGGAACGCACGCCGGCCGGCCACCGCATCTACCAGGACAGGCACATCCACGCCGCGCGGGCCTACCGCGGATTCGCTGCCGGAATGGGGCCGACGGAAGCCAAGGAGGTGCTGCGCGCGGTCAACGCGGGCGACATCTCCGGTGCCCTGGCACGACTGGACGCGGCGCACGCCGACTTGGACCGCCAGCGCCGGCAGCTCGCCATGGCCAAACAAGCCGCCGAAACGATCACCCTCGAACCGATCACGGACGTTCGTCCCTCGGACGCCATGACGATTTCCGAGCTGGCCGAAGCGCTCGGCGTGCGCCCGTCGACCCTGCGGCACTGGGACGCGGAAGGCCTGGTCGTCCCCAGCCGCGACCCGGGCACCAAGGTCCGGCGCTACACACCGGCCCAGGTGCGCGATGCACGCATCGTCCATCAGCTACGGCGAGCGGGATATCCGATCACGCTGCTCGCTGAGGTGATGCCGCAGCTTCGCAGGCAGCACGAGCTCGACGACATACACCGGATGCTTGCCGCGCGCGACGAAACCCTCGACGCACGCTCGAAAGCGATGCTGGCAGGCACCGCCGCACTGGCCGCGCTGCTCGGCGACGACCGAACCGAAAGCCCGGCCGGCACGCTCGACGAGGTCAGTGGGCGAAGTGCCGGACCCCGGTGAAGTACATCGTCACGTTCGCCGCTTCCGCCGCGGCGATCACTTCGGCATCCCGCACCGAGCCGCCCGGCTGCACCACGGCCCGCACGCCACCCTTTGCGAGCACTTCCAGACCGTCCGGGAACGGGAAGAAGGCGTCCGAGGCGGCGACCGCCCCGACGGCACGGTCACCGGCACGCTGCACCGCGAGCCGACAGGAGTCGACCCGGTTGACCTGACCCATGCCGACACCGACGCTCGCCCCGTCGTGCGCCAGCAGGATGGCGTTGGACTTCACCGACCGCACCGCCCGCCAGGCGAACTCCAGGTCGGCCAGCGTGGTGGCGTCCGCGGCCGGCCCGCACACCAGCTGCCAGTTCGCCGGGTCGTCGCCCTCGGCGTCCACCGCGTCGCGCGACTGCAGCAACAGGCCGCCGGACACCGCGCGCATCTCGGCTCCGGTGCGCTCCGGCGGCGGACAGACCAGGATGCGCACGTTCTTCTTGCGCTGCAGCACCTCGACCGCGCCGTCTTCGTACGACGGGGCCACGATGACCTCGGTGAAGATCTCGGCGACCTGCTCGGCCATGGCCACCGACACCTCGGTGTTCGCCGCGATCACCCCGCCGAACGCCGACAGCGGATCGCACGCGTGCGCCTTGCGGTGGGCTTCCGCGACGTCCGCGCCGACCGCGATGCCGCACGGGTTGGCGTGCTTGATGATCGCCACCGCCGGCCGCTCGTGGTCGTAGGCGGCCCGCAGGGCCGCGTCGGCGTCGACGTAGTTGTTGTACGACATCTCCTTGCCGTGCAGCTGCTGTGCAGCCGCCAGGCCGGAGCGGCCCGAGACGTACAACGCCGCCTGCTGGTGCGGGTTCTCGCCGTACCGCAGCACGTTGGCCCGCCGCCAGGTAGCTCCCACCCACGTGGGAAACGCGGTGTCCGGCTCGGGTGCCACGACGCTGTTCAAGTAGGAGGCGACCGCCACGTCGTAGCTCGCCGTGTGCGCAAAAGCCTGCGCAGCGAGCTGCTGCCGCTCGGCCAGCGTGAACCCGCCCGCGGCGACCCGGTCCAGCACCCACTCGTAGCGAGCGGGATCCACCACCACGGCCACGCTCGGGTGGTTCTTGGCCGCCGCGCGCACCATCGCCGGTCCGCCGATGTCGATCTGCTCGACGCACTCGTCCGGCGCGGCACCCGAAGCCACCGTCTGCTCGAACGGGTACAGATTCACCACCAGCAGGTCGAACGGTGCGATGCCGAGCTCGTCGAGCTGCCGGACGTGCGCGGGTTTGCGCATGTCCGCCAGCAGCCCGGCGTGCACGTGCGGATGCAGCGTCTTGACCCGGCCGTCGAGCGATTCGGGGAACCCGGTCAGCTGCTCCACCGGGACGACCGGCACGCCGGCCTCCGCGATGGCCTTGGCCGTGCCGCCGGTCGACACGATCTCCACGCCCGCCTCGTGCAGGCCGGTGGCCAGCCGGGCCAGCCCGGTCTTGTCCGACACCCCGATGAGGGCGCGCTTCACCGGACGCGTACCAGTCATGGAATCTCGACCCTCCCGTCGACGATGGTGCAGCCGCGCCGGATCAACGTGCTGACCACGTCGACCAGCAGCCTCCGCTCGATGACCTTGATCCGCTCGTGCAAGCTCTCCTCGTCGTCGGTGGGCAGCACCTCCACCGAACGACGCGCGATGATCGGCCCGGTGTCCATCCCGGCGTCGACGAAATGCACCGTCGTACCGGTCACCTTGACCCCCGCGGCCAGCGCGTCACGGACCGCGTGCATACCGGGGAACGACGGCAGCAACGCCGGATGGCTGTTGATCACACGCGCGCTGAACCGCGCCAGGAAACGCGGGCCGAGCAGCTTCATGAAACCGGCGGAGACCACCAGATCCGGACGGTACGCCGTGACGGCGTCGGTCAGCGCCGCGTCCCACTCGGCCCGGTCGGCGTGGTCGGCGAGCCGGACCACGAAGTCCGGCACCCCGGCATCGCGCGCTCGCTGCAACGCCATGGCCTTCGACCGGTCGGACCCCACCGCCACCACGTCGGCCGGGTAGTCCGGTGACGCCGCAGCATCCAGCAAAGCCTGCAACAGCGTGCCCGATCCGGAGGCCAGGACCACCAGCCGAGCCGGGTTCGGGAGCGTGACCCGCACCCCGTCCGTGGCGGCTGCTGCGGGGGATTCCGACTCGCTATGCACCTACGGGCCTCGTTCTCACCGGGATGACGACACCAGCAACCCTAGAAGACGTCACGGCTGCGCGTCTTCTTCGGGATCGTCACCTGTGGGCTTGCTCTCCGCTGGCTTGCCCGCACTCGCCTGCGCCTCGTTGGCGTCCTTCGGCTCTGGTGGCTCGTCATCCGCCTGCCGATCATCTGCCTGCTGCTGGTCCGCTGGGGGCTGTCCGGGCTGATGCTCGGCCGCCTCGCGGTCCTCCTGCTGCTTTTCGGGTTGCTCCTGGTCCACGGCCGCTGCTTGCTCTGCCTCGCCGTCCACCGTCGGCTGATCCGCGTGCTCGCCCGCGGTTTCCGGCGACGATGTCCCGGCGCCGGCTCTCTTCCGCCGTTCGACCTTCGGCGGGCGCTCGCCGGCGAAATGCGCGACGAGCCCCGCCGGAATGACGATCCAGCAGAACGCGGCCGCCGACACCGCGGCCAGATCCAGCGCCAATCCGCCCCTGGCGCCGATCCGGCCGCTCGCCAGCGCACCGAGCACGACCATGCCGAACCCGACGACCGCACCAGCGACGACGACCGACCGGGCCCGGTGCAGCGGGCTCGGGGAGGACGTCCGCAGCCGCATGCCGACGGCCATGCCCACGCCGAGCGGCAACACCACCAGGGCGCGCCACCAGGAGGCCGGTTGTTCGGGAAGCGCGGCCAGCAAGGGCACCGCGGGCATGTCGGCCGCCGTGTACGAGTAGAGGCTCAGCCGCAGGTCACCGAACGCGAATCCCGGCCCGACCACGAATCCGACCGATGCCAGCACGGCGTTCGGCACGTAGGCCAGGCACAGCAGCAGCATGCCGAGACCGCTGCCGAAACCGGGCGCGCCCGCGGCGAACAGTCCTTGCGCCTGCGGAGCGGACAACACCGATGCGACCGTGAAAACGACGCTTCCCACCGTCAGCAGCCCGACGAGCCCCAGCATCCCGGCGCGAATGCCCGCGGTGGCCGCCGGAACGAGGTACGGCCGCACGGCGGCCGCGAGCCCGCAGGGCCGGATCAGGCCGATCGTCGCCGCTGCCGCCGCGATGAGACCGGGAATGAAGAAGGACTCCAGCGGGTCCGCGGACAACCGGGCTCCGTAGGAAGCGATGGCGATGCTCACCCCGGCGATCGCATGCGCCGCCGCGATGGTCCCGACGATCACGGCGGCCCGATGCGTCCTGCGTCCGCCCAGCCGTTCCGCCGCGCCCGCCGCCGCCCGCGCCACGAGAACGCCGACCAGCACGGTCAACCCCATCGGCAGCATCGCCAAGGATCTGCCGTTCAACGTCAACGGCACCTGGTGCGCACCGAGCCAGCCCGGCGCGGCGGCGAGCAGGATCTGTTCCGGCTGGAACGACGCCTGGGTGGCCAGTGCGGCGACCACCGCGAGCAGCGCGGCCACGGCCGCGTACCCTGCCGCCAGCGGCAAGATCGCCGCCGCCAGCAGCACGCGGATGCGCTCCGTCCTGGCGCCGCGGGCGATTGTCTGCCTCACCATCGTGACTGCAGCTTGACATCCGGATTAGCCCGTCCGGGGGTAGGCGCGCCGCGATGTGTCGACACCCACCCGGCTGAGGAACCGGCGGGCGGCAGCACAACGGCCGGCATTCCGCCCGGAACGCCGGCCGTGGACGTGCGTCGTGCGGTCAGCTCTGCGGGGGCTGCGAGAACTGCCCCTGGTGACCGGTGTAGGTGGTGGGCTGCTGCGCCTGCTGCTGGCCACCCGGCTGGCCGAACTGCTGGTGTTGCTGCGGCTGCTGCGGGCCGAAACCCCCGGGCTGGCCGAAACCGGGCTGGCCGAAACCGGGCTGGCCACCCGCCGGGAGCTTGATGATCTGCTCGCCGAACAGGTAGGCGGCGACCGCCACCAGCGTCTGCAGGATGCCGAAGATCAGCACCAGCACGCCGCCCGCCTGCATCTCGCCAGTGATCTCGAAGACCGTGAAAAGGAAGCCGAACGTGGCCGTCAGGGAGACCGCCGCAGGCCACGCCCCGGTCTTGGCGTCGCCGGGAAGAATGCCGATCAACGCGGCCAGGCCGGCAAGTAGGTAGAGCCCCGGCACCCAGCCCAAGCTGTACTCGTAGAAGCTCCTGTCACCCCCGAGGTTGATGAACCCGAAGAACAGCACCAGCAGGCCGAGGAAGGCCACGACGAGGTTGAGGATCATCCCGATGTCGATCTTCTTGCCTGCCATGTGCTGTTGCTGCTGTGGGTAGAACTGGCCGCCCTGCTGCTGTTGCTGCGGCCCCTGCGCAGGGAACCCACCGCTCGGGAAGTTCATCCGTCTCTCCTGTTGTGTCTGGGGATCTCGGGCCGACACCACGCGCCGCGTGGACCTGGCACGTCGTGCGCGGACACTAGCCGACTTCGCCGCTCCGACGTGCGCCGAGGCGCGTCGGTTTCACTGCGTTCGCCGGACGCCTTGGCGAAGAATACGCCGAAGGGCGTTCCCGCCACCCACACGGTGGCCGAAACGCCCTTCGATCAGGCGATCTTGAACCGACGCCTGGCGGTTCAGAGCGCCTTGTACAGTTCGCGCGCGATTTCCGCGGTCTCGCTGGGGGTCTTGCCGACCCGCACGCCCGCGGCCTCCAAGGCCTCCTTCTTGGCCGCCGCGGTACCGGACGATCCGGAGACGATCGCGCCCGCATGGCCCATCGTCTTGCCCTCCGGGGCAGTGAAGCCAGCGACGTAGCCGACCACCGGCTTGGTCACGTTGGCCTTGATGAACTCCGCGGCCCGCTCCTCGGCGTCCCCGCCGATCTCGCCGATCATCACGATGAGCGAGGTCTCCGGGTCCTGCTCGAAGGCCTCCAGCGCGTCGATGTGCGTGGTGCCGATGACCGGGTCACCGCCGATGCCCACCGCGGTGCTGATGCCGATGTCCCGCAGCTCGTACATCAGCTGGTAGGTCAGCGTCCCCGACTTGGACACCAGGCCGATCTTGCCGGGACCGGTGATGTCGGCGGGGATGATGCCCGCGTTGGACTTGCCGGGGCTGATCACGCCCGGGCAGTTCGGCCCGATGATGCGGGTCTTGTTGCCCTTCGCCTTGGCGTGCGCCCAGAAGTACGCCGAGTCGTGCACCGGGATGCCTTCGGTGATCACCACGGCCAGTTCGATCTCGGCGTCGATCGCCTCGATCACCGCGTCCTTGGCGAACTTCGGCGGCACGAACAGCACCGACACGTTCGCGCCGGTTTCCGCCATGGCCTCCTTGACCGTGCCGTACACGGTGAGCGTCTTGCCGCCGATCTCGACCTGCTGGCCCGCCTTGCGGGCGTTGACGCCGCCGACGACGTTCGCACCGGAGGCCAGCATGCGGGCGGTGTGCTTGGTGCCCTCCGAGCCCGTCATGCCCTGGACGATGATCTTGGAGTTCTCGTTGAGGAAGATAGCCATCGCTGTCAGACCCCCGCGTTCGCGAGCTCGGCGGCTTTGTCGGCCGCTTCGTCCATCGTGTCCACCCGCTGCACGCCGGGCAGCTTCGCCTCGTCGAGGATCCGGCGGCCCTCGTCGGCGTTGTTGCCGTCCAGCCGCACGACCAGCGGTTTGTCGATCGTCTCGCCGCGCTCCTCGAGCAGCTTGAAGGCCTGCACGATCCCGTTGGCCACCGCGTCGCACGCGGTGATGCCGCCGAAGACGTTGACGAAAACGCTCTTGACGTCGGGGTCGCTCAGGATGACCTCGAGGCCCGCCGCCATCACGTCCGCGGAGGCGCCGCCGCCGATGTCGAGGAAGTTCGCCGGCTTCACCCCGCCGTGCTTCTCCCCGGCGTAGGCGACCACGTCCAGCGTGGACATGACCAGGCCCGCGCCGTTGCCGATGATGCCGACCTGCCCGTCCAGCTTGACGTAGTTGAGGCCCTTGGCCTTCGCCTTGGCCTCGAGCGGATCCTCGGCCTGGACGTCCACCAGCTCGGCGTGCCCCGGCTGCCGGAACGCGGCGTTGTCGTCCAGCGTCACCTTGCCGTCCAGCGCGATGATCCTGTCCTGCGGGTCGCGCACCATCGGGTTGACCTCGACCAGCGTGGCGTCCTCGGCCACGAAGGTCTCCCACAGCTTGACGATGACTTCCGCCGCGGCGTCCCGGATCGCCTCCGGGTAGTTGGCCGCGGCCGCGATCTCCCGCGCCTTGGCCAGGTCGACCCCGGAGAGCGGGTCGATCGGGATCTTGGCCACCGCTTCCGGCTTCTCCTTGGCGACCTGCTCGATCTCCACGCCGCCTTCCGCGGAGGCGATGCACAAGAACGATCGGTTGGCGCGGTCCAGCAGGAAGGAGAAGTAGTACTCCTCCGCGATGTCGGAGGCCTGCGCGACCAGAACCTTCCGGGTGATGTGGCCCTTGATGTCCATCCCGAGGATGGCTTCGGCCTTCTCACGGGCTTCGTCCGGGGTGTCGGCCAGCTTCACGCCACCGGCCTTACCCCGCCCGCCGGTCTTCACCTGGGCCTTGACCACCACCTGGCCGCCGATCTTCTCGGCCGCAGCGCGTGCTTCTTCCGGGGTAGCTGCCACGGATCCCGGCAGCACCGGGACGCCGTGGGCGGCGAAGATATTCCTCGCCTGGTACTCGTAGAGGTCCACCGTGGAGCATCTCCTGACGACACGTCGTTGTGGAACGACTGTCGGAACAACTGCGGGACAGCTTCCGGACAGTTCTGTGACACAGTGACCCTAGCGACTCGCCCGGTAAACCTGCAGCCGGAGGCCGGTGAAGTGGGTCACCGATCACTCTCGGCGTGCATTCGGCGCACCACCAGCACCAGCAGGACGATCACCAGCGCGGCGCAGCCGCACGCCAGCCACACGCCCACCCCGGCGGCCGCGGAAACCAGCAGCGGTTCCAGCGCGCGGAGCAGGAGCACGGACAGCACACCGACCAGCGTCCCGACGGCGCGTGCCGCTCGGCTCCACGGGACCAGGATCAGTGCACCCGCCGCGACCGCCACGGCGACCAGCGTGCCGCCGAACGCGACGTCGACGGGGTGCAGCAGGGCGGCACCCCGGTACTGATCGGCCGACTCGGCCGTTGGGAAAACGAAGGCCCCGACGGCCAGGGCCGCGGCAGGCAACACGAGCCATCGTTCTGCCGCGGGGCTCGTGACACCGGGCACCCCGTCCCGTTCCAGCACTCCGGCCGCCGCCGCACACCCGCCGGCCAGTGCAGCGGCTCCGGCCGCGAGCGCCGCGTACACGGCGCCGGGCCCTGCCGTCGCGTCCACCAGGACGTCCGGCGCGGCAACGGCCAACTGCAGCGCGGGTCCGACGGCCAGCACGACACCGGCCCACGCCACCGCGACGGCCGGGCGAACCGGCTCGGCCAGCCGCGGAATCAGCAAGCCGACGCCGAGCACACCGAGCACGATCCCCGCCGGAATCAATACGGCCTGCGCATCCGACAGGACGGCCGCCCCGCCCGCCGACGTCTGCACCAGCGGCTGGCGGGCCGCCACCACCGCGCCGACGGCAGCCGACACGGCGAACGCGCCGCCGAGGACATACAGCCATTGCGGGCCCGAGCCCACGCGGTAGGCATTCCGGCCCGCGCTCTTGCCGACATCCCTCGGAGCGCTGTCGGTCTCGGCATGCGGCGCGCCCGTGCCGGCGATTCCGACCGAGCCCGCGATGGGAACGGCCAGCAGGACGACGGCCGCGCCGACGACCAGGATCGGTCCGGCGGCCAGGGACAGCCAGGACTGCATTGCCACCCCGACGAGGTTCGGCAGTGCCAGCGAAGCACCCGCGACGGCGACGCCGGCCAGCACGCCGGTGAACCGACCCCATGACGGCACTGTGAGTGCGGTCACGACCGCTCCGATCGCGGCGAGCCCGATCGCCAGCGATCCGAGCACCACGAGCGCCGGACCGTCCAGCGCCGAGCCGTCCAGCAGGTTCGCATCGGCCGAGTCGTACGGCGGCATCAGCACGCCGACGGCGAGCGCCAACGCCGCCCCGACCGCCAGGACACCGAGACCACGAACACCCCGGTCCGGACCTTGCGCATCGTCGGGCAGGGCCACAGCCGCGCGCGCCGCCAGCACTCCGGCGACCACCGCCGCCGCATGGCCGGCCAGCAGCAGGAGGAGTCCGCCGAAGGCGGGCTCGGCGCTCACCGAACCAGGAACGAGGAACTCCGGCCGCATGGCCCGGGAAGCGTCCACGGCGAACTGCGCGTCCACGATCGCCCGGCCCGGGGCCAGCGCCGCCACGCCGATCAGCAGCCCTGCGGCCGTCGCGGAGCGGCCGCGGACCACCAGCAGCCAGGCGGCTGCCGCGGGCGCGACGGCGAGGACCACCAGCAGCGGCCACGAAGTGAAGGCCGGGCGGCCACTCTCCGGACCCTCGTGCACGACTCCGATCAGCGCGCCGCCAGCCAAGGCCGCGGCCGACACCCCGGCGGCAGCCAGGACGGGGACAGACAGCCGGGAGCCGGTGGCTGTCCCAGCCGTCTCGGCCGACGGCCCCGCCGTCCTCGCGGTGCTGGAGCGCGATGTAGCAGGCATTGCTTGCGAACGTAGCAAGCCTTCGGCACAGTCTCCGGCGCCACGCGGCGCGGGTGCCCGATCGGACCAGCGCACGGGTGGGGCCATGGCAGCTCGCTTCGCCCGCGGCTACCTCCGCACGGGATCGTGACTCCGCATCCGCACCCGCGGGCAGCTCTCCCGGCGCGCGGCTACCTCCTGCCCCGCCCAGGCCCGCTCGGCCGGCTTCGCCCCCTGCCCGATCGGCTTCGCCCCTGCCCGGTCCGCTTCGCGCCCCACGTGCCTCCCGCTCGGCGTAGCTCGACCGGCTCTGCGCTGAGCCTCGCTGACAGAGTTCTCTGCGTGCTCTGCACCTCGTTTTCTGCACTTCGACGACACAGCACTGCAACGCTGCCTCGACGACACAGCAACGCCCCACGCGTGCGAACAACCGCCTGTTCGACGGAACAACCCGGGCCTGCCGCCCCGTAAGAAGGCCGTTGGCGCCCCGTCAGAAGGCGACCGGTCGACCCGCGAGAAGGCGACCGGCGGCGACCGGTCGGCCCGCCAAAAGGCAGCCGGCCGACCCGTAAGAGGACGGGTGCGAGCAGGACGGCGAGCCACTTCGGCCGCCCCTTCGGGCAGTCGAATACGTGACGCGCGTCACCTCAAACGGCGTAAATCGGAAACTACCGTCGGTGATCACCCCAGCTTGGCCCGCGATCTTCGCCACTCACTTGGCCCAGACCGCCGAGGGGATCTTGCACCGAGCGGTACCGATTCGTTACAGTCGCGCGGTCCCCATTACAAACCGGTCACGAACGGGACGGGCCGTCCTCCGGGACGGCACGGAAGCGGCGCCCCCGACGCCGTTTCACCGGGATCCCCCGCCCGGTTCCCCGGACGCGACCGGCACCCCGAGTACTGGAAGGCCCCGCCTTGGCACGACACCGCTCCCCCGGCGGTACTGCGTCCCCGGCCCTGCAGGCTGCATTGGAGAGCGCCGCCAACCGGCCGCGCACTCACCACCGGCTCGCGCCGCCGTCGTCGGCGTTGCGTGGCCGGATGGTCGTCGCCGCCGTGGCTGCAGGCGCGTTCGCCGCAGCAACCGCAGGGCAGACCCTGCAGGGCGCTGCCAGCCAGACCGCCGATGATGTGTCCCTTGCCAGCTCACGAGGTGCCTACGGCGCCAGTGGCGTCGGTGGCGACGTCGCCCCGGCCGCACCGGTTGCGCCCGTGGTCGTCGACGTCAGCAAGCCGAACCAGGCCGCTTCCGCCCGCGCCGAGGCCAAGAAGCTGTCCGGCGCCCAGCGCTTCACCGACGCGCGCAAGGAGCGCGAGGCCGAAGCCGCCCGCAAGGCGCGAGAAGAAGCCATGCGCCCGGACGTGGTCCGGCCCGCGGCAGGCGTGCTGACCTCCGGCTTCGGCGCCCGCTGGGGCACCACGCACTACGGGATCGACATCGCCAACGCGCTCGGCACGCCGATCGTCGCGGCTGCCGACGGCGTCGTCATCGAGGCCGGCCCGGCCAGCGGGTTCGGCAACTGGGTACGCATCCAGCACGACGACGGCACCGTCACCGTCTACGGTCACATGTTCACCTACAACGTGACCGTGGGACAGCGCGTCAAGGCAGGCGAGAAGATCGCCGAGATCGGCAACGCCGGTCAGTCCACCGGGCCGCACCTGCACTTCGAGGTCTGGCTTGGCGAGCACGGCACCAAGATCGACCCGCTGGCCTGGCTCAACAAGCACGGCATCAGCTACTGACCTCCGGCTGATCCCTCCCCCACGGGATCTCACGATCCGACCGGCACGTCGTCGACGTGCTGCGACCATGCCACCGATGGGCAGTCGTGCTGCCGTTGCCGGCTGCCCATCTTCGGCTGCCCGCTTTCCGGCCAGGCCTTTGGCCATGCCTGAAGTCGGCCGATCTCCAGCGCTGGCGGCCCCCTCCAACGCTCGACGCCTGCTGACGACTTCATCGCACACCACCCCCAGATGAATCGAACACCTGTTCGAATCAACTGTAGCATCGAACGCTTCGCCGTGCACCGTCCCGCGCACCGGAACGATCAGCCGACCATGAACCGAGCCTTGGGCGAGTACGTGATCACCACAGGGGACACCCGGTGCGCCGCGGACGTCATCGCCAGGGGACAGTCGGTCACACCGCGGCTACCACCTCGCAGGGAATACCGGGAGTGAACCCACGTGGCGCTGCTGTCGGGGTTTGCGCAGCGCTGCACCAGGCAGTCCCAGCGAGCTCTGCTTCGTGGGTACGTACTGCTCGCTGGGGCTGCCCCTCACCAGCTCCGCAAATCCACGTCGGCCCTCTGCCGGGGCGGTCACCGGGCCCGCGCGGCCGTGCGCGGCGAGTCGATCACAGCCTCGTTCCGGGCACAGCTGCCGACCAGGGCGAACGGGGAGCGCGGAGGTCGATCGATGCGGAGGACCCGGCCGCCGCGCACGACCGACAAGCACCCAGGGACCCACAACCACCGACCACAACGGACGGAACGTGCCCGGATCGGTCACCGAGCGCCGAGGACCAGCAATCCAACCAACCCCACGCCGATCCCCCGGTAACGCGGAGGACCAATCAAACGAGCGGACCCGGCCGCCGGGCACAAACCGAAGAGCGCGTGGGGCCAACAGCCGCCGAGCAAGCCCAACGGGCAGTACGGGCAGTACGGGTAGCACGGCACCGATGAACACCGACAGCACGTACCGGCGCAGCCGGGCACGCCGTCAGCTCGCGCAGGCCGCCACCAATCACAGCTTCGTCATGGGCACGCTGCCGATCAGCATCAGCCGCACCGTGCCCGCCGAGCCGAAGTCGATGGTTGCGGTCGCCCGCGGCCCGGACCCGTCGGTCGCGATCACCCTGCCCAGGCCGTACTTGTCGTGGTTCACCCGGTCGCCGACCTCCAGCTGCAGCGCCGGCTTCGCCGCGGCTGCCTTCCAGCCGGAGAACGACGTCGTACGCATACCACCCGCGGCGATACGCGCCTGCGCCGAATCGCTGCCCCAGCCACCGCCACGCCCCCACCTGGTCGCGGCGCGCGGCCCCGCCGGACTCTCCACCGGTTCCTCTCGCCGCCACTCGACCAAATCGGCCGGGATCTCGTCCAAGAACCGGGAGGCCGGATTGTGCACCGGCGAGCCCCATGCGGCGCGCACCAGCGCCCGCGACACGTACAGCCGCTCTCGCGCCCGGGTGATTGCCACGTAGGCCAGTCGCCGCTCCTCCGCCAGCTCCGTCGGGTCGGACAACGCACGCATGTGCGGGAAGACACCGTCCTCCCACCCGGTGCAGAACACCACCGGGTACTCCAGACCCTTGGCAGTGTGCACGGTCATCAGCGTGACCACACCGCTCTGCTCCTCCGGGTCGCCGTCCGCGTCGGGGTCGGGCACCGAGTCCGCGTCGGACACCAGCGACACCCGCTCCAGGAAACCGTCCAGCAGGCTCTGCGCGGGCGCATCGGCCGCCGCCGCGGCGTCGGCGTCCACCGGCTCCCCGACCGTGTTTTCGGCGAACTCACGCGCCACGGTGACGAGTTCGGTGAGGTTGTCCACTCTGGTGGCGTCCTGCGGGTCGTCGGACTCGTCCAGCTCGGCCCGGTAGCCGGTGCGATCCAGCACCGCCTCCAGGATGTCCGCCGGGTCGGCATCGTCCAGCACCATCTGCCGCAGCTCGTCGTACAGCTCGACGAAGGCGGCGATGGCGTTCCGCGAGCGCGGGTTCAGCGACTCGATCTTGCCCTCGGCAGCCGCACGCAACGCCGCGTAGAAGGAGATGCGCTCGCGCTCGGCGTAGGCGGCCACCGTGGCCTCGGCCCGCTCGCCGATGCCGCGCTTGGGCACGTTGAGGATCCGCCGCAGGCTGACCGTGTCCTCCGGGTTCGCCAGCACCCGCAGGTAGGCCAGCGCGTCGCGGACCTCGCGCCGCTCGTAGAACCGCACACCGCCGACCACCCGGTACGGCAAGCCGAGCCGGATGAAGATCTCCTCGAACGGCCGGGACTGGTTGTTGGTGCGGTAGAAGACGGCAATGTCGGAGTACTTGGCTTTGCCGGAATCGACCAGCGCGTCGATCTCACCGGCCACGAAAGCCGCCTCGTCGTGCGCGTTGTCAGCCACGTAGCCGACGATCTTGTCGCCGTCGCCCGCGTCCGTCCACAGCCGCTTCTCCCTGCGGTTGGGATTGCGGGAGATCACCGCGTTGGCCGCGGACAGGATGGTCTGGGTGGACCGGTAGTTCTGCTCCAGCAGGATGGTGCGGGCGTCGGGGAAGTCCCGTTCGAATTCCTCGATGTTGCGGATCGTCGCGCCACGGAAGGCGTAGATGGACTGGTCCGCATCGCCCACCACGCACAGCTCCGCGGGCTCGACGTCCGAATCGGCCGAGTCGGGCCCGACCAGCTCCCGCACCAGCACGTACTGCGCGTGGTTGGTGTCCTGGTACTCGTCCACCAGCACGTGCCGGAACCGCCTGCGGTAGTACTCCGCGGTCTCCGGGAACTGCTGCAGCAGGTGCACCGTGCGCATGATCAAGTCGTCGAAGTCGAACGCGTTCGCCTGCTCCAGGCGCCGCTGATACTCCGCGTAGACCTCCGCGGCCACCCGCTGCGCACCGTCCGCCGCCACGGCAGCCGCCGCCTCGACGTCGACCAGTTCGTTCTTCCAGTCCGAGATCTGATGGGCCAGCGCCCGCGGCGGATGCTTCTTCGGGTCCAGGTCGAGGTCCCGCACCACCAGCGTGACCAGCCGCTTGGTGTCGTCGGCGTCGTAGATGCTGAAGTTCGACGACATGCCGAGCGTCTTCGCCTCCCGCCGGAGCACCCGCACGCACATCCGGTGGAACGTCGACACCCACATCGCGTTCGCCCGGCGGCCGCACAGGTCGACGACGCGTTCGCGCATCTCGTTGGCCGCCTTGTTGGTGAACGTGATGGCCATGATCTCGCCGGGGTGGACGTCCCTGGCCACCAGCAGGTAGGCGATCCGCCTGGTCAGCACGCGGGTCTTGCCCGAGCCCGCGCCTGCGACCACCAGCAGCGGGCTGCCCTGGTGTTGCACCGCGGCCCGCTGTGCCGGGTTGAGGTCGGCAAGCAGCTCGTCCACCTCGGCCGCGCGGCCGGCGGAGGTGTGGTCGTTCAGGTCGAAAAGGGTGCTCATCGACTGTCCACGGTACTTGCTCCCGCCCACATCACACCGGCGCGGCTACCGCGGTTCGGCAACGATGTGCAACAATGGCCCCATGCGGCATTTCGACGGGCGATTTTTTTACGGGAACCGGACTCCGGCTCCCGTGATCGCCTAGTGCCGAACAAGCCATCACAAGCCCCGGAGTCCTCCGACCCCGGGGCTTTCGTCGGCTCTGGGGCCGGGTGGCAGGACGGAGACGAGGAAACCGTGACCACCGACACCACACAGCCCACGGAGCAGGACAACATCGACCGGCTGCGGGAAGAGATCGACCAGATCGACGCCGAGATCCTGCGGTTGGTGAAGCGGCGCGTGGAGGTCTCCAGGAAGATCGGCGCCGCCCGCATGGCCGCAGGCGGGCCCCGCATCGTCTACAACCGCGAGATGGACGTGCTCGCCCGCTACCGCGAGCTGGGCCCGGACGGCAGGCAGCTCGCCCTCGCGCTGCTCAACCTGGGCCGCGGCAGGCTGGGCCGGTGACCACGTCGATCCGGCACCCGGCGCGCGACGCGCCGCAGGCGACCGGGTGCCGGCGCCGACATCTGGGGGAAAATCCCTGAGGTCCTGCGCGCCCAATGCGCGCACACTCGACTCATGGGCACGATCGTCAACATCATCGCCGTCGTCGTCGCCATCGCGGGTGTGCTGGCCACGGTCGGCCACGGCGCATACCTCGCGCTACTGAACAATGCAGCGCGCCGCCGTGCCGGTGGCGCACCGGTTGCCACATACGTGCGCAGCCGCAGAGCGCTCGCCGTGGGCACCACGGTGGCGGCACTGCTGGGCCTGGCGATGACCGGCGCCGAGTCCGTCGCCGTCGACGTGCTCGCCATGCTGCTGGCAGGCGGCAGCGGCGCGGTGGCCGCGCAGTCCTTGCGGGAAACGCAGGAGCGTTACCGCATCGAGCGCTGACCGGCAAGGCTCGTCGCGGCCACTCTGACATCAAAGCGTGACTTCACCCGGAAGGATGCCCGCACCCGGGTGACATTCAGGGCAAATCGAGCCCCCGACTGGGGTAACGCGCAGTAAGTTCCTACGCTGATGCACGTGAAGATTCGCGCGCATCGGTCGAGACGCACCGCGCACGCGAGATCACTCTCCGCTACTCCATTCGGCGGAATAACCCGGGATGTGCCGTCAGCTACACCGGCAAGGGGGGTCACTGGGGCATGAGCCACGCGGGTTCTGCACACACCACCCCGCCCCACCGTCCGGGACGGCACAGGCGCACAGCGAACAACGAAGCCGCATGGACCCCCACGGTCGACCCGGAGGCCAGCGGCGGCAGGCACCGCGCCCCGGACGCACCCACGGAAGAGATCCCGCCGGTCGGCTCACTGTCCGGCACACTCCCCACCACAGCCCCCGCGATGCCGTCGGCCGGGGAGAACGTCAGCCGTCGGCCGCGAGGCGACGAGCGCCCACGAACCGCGGCACGGTCCGCCGCGACCGCCCGGCGGCCGCGTCGAGCATCTGCTCCGGCCGGGTCGACCGGTGAACCGGCGGCCGGCCACCCGGACCTTCCGGCCCAGGTCCCGGCCGAAGCCGTGCCACCGTCCCACAGCGACGACCAGCCGGACATCCCCGCCCAGAAAACCGGCAGCCGCGAGGCGGCGACGTCCGATGAGCCCGGCCAGACCGCGGGCAGGAATTCCGCCGAGCCGGACGCCCCCAAGCCCCCACAGCGCACCCGGGTCACCCTGACCCCCGCGACAGAGGAGACCGAGGACGTCCGGGTCTACGTCGCCCCACCCCCTGGCGGCCTGAGCAAGTTCGACCTGGGCAACGTCCCGGCGTCGGTCACCCCGCCGCGCAGCTGGCGCAAGGCCGCCTGGTTCGCCACGATGTCGTCGTGCGGCGTCGCCGTCGCACTGGTGCTGGCCGGCTCCTACCTGGTCGGTCAGTCGCCACACACCACGGACGTGGAAGGCTGGACCGGTTTCCGCGGTCAGCCGCCGGTGATGCACGACGAAGGCATCGCCGACCGCGACCCGGACGACGGCGGGCCCACCCGCAGCGCCCCCGGAAGCAGTTCGAGCGAGCCGCAGCGCATCGCCGACATGGCCGACATCACCGACACCAGCAACTCGGGCAACACCACCCCGGGCGGCACCACACCCAGCGCCAAACCGTCGACGCCGGACACGCCGACCAGCCCTGGCGACTCGACGAAGCCGACCAGCCCGCCGGAAAAGCCGCCGCCGGTGACCGCCCCGCGGGAAATCCGGCGCGACTCGATCTTCAACTTCCCGCCGGATGCGAAGACGATGGGCGACCGGTCGGAGACCTTCCTCAACGAGATCACCGAGCACCCGGAAGTGGCGCACGCGCAGACCGGCGGCGACCTGTACGCGCAGGGCCCGGAAGCACTGGCCAAGCGCTACGCCGACATCGCCTACTTCGAGGTCAAGCACATCTACATCGACCAGAAGAACCGGGTCACCGTCAACACGGTCAACGTGGTGTATCAGGACGGCACCAGCGAGACCCAGCAGTGCACTCTCCGGTTCGAAGAAGGGGACAAGATCACGCAGGATTGCCGGTGAAATTTCACCTGCATGTGCATCTTTTAACCCGTTCGGACCATGATCGAACCGCTTGTCGACAATGAGCGTCAATTTACCGACAATCACTGGCTCTCCCGCCGGTCCTCGTCGTTGGCTGTAGGTGCGTTTCCGGGCGCGGCGACGCCGCCGCCCGCAAGTTGTCGGACTGCACGCGCCGAGGTGAGGCGATGCCGGTGGTTGGCTTCACTCGTGGCAGCGACCACGCCATGCGGTCGCCCAGCCGCATCGAGGAGGTCCGCTACCCCGCTGGGTCGGGCGCATCCGACCCGGCCGCCGACGAACCGGCCGAGCCTGCCGGGGAAGCAGGTTCGGCCGGCGACGACGACATCTCCCCCGCGCAGCCGGAACCGGAGCACGCCGCGATCCGGGTGGCCAAGCTCGCCGCCCTGGTGACCGCCGTGGCGCTGCTGTGCGCCGCCGTCGTCGCGGCGGCGTTCTTGGACCGGCAGCGGCGGGACGCACCTCCCCACAGCGGTCCGCAGCAGGTCTCCGGGCTGCCCGCGCTGGCAGGCATCGAACACGACGGCGAAGTGGCCGCCGCCCCGTCACCGGCGGCGCAGCGGCCGGGCGGCGCCGCGTCGTCGGCAGGCGGAGCCAGCGTACGGTACCAGGAACCCGAATCGTCACATCGAGCGATGTGGACCCCCGACCCGTGCGAGCTGGCGATCATCTTCTACCGAAGGCTGGCCGACGAACCCGCCCGCGCGCTGGCCATGCTCGGCGGGCGCCTGTCGGACGACGAACGCCAGACGCTGCTGACCGTGTGGCGCACCCTGGACCGGGTCGAAGTCCGTGACCTGCGTCAACTCACCGACGACCGGGTGCGAGCGAGTGTGACGATGACCACACTCGGCGGCGGTGCCTACCGGGTCGACCACGAACTGCGGGTCGATCCGCCCGCGATCGTCGACGTCATCCTGCTGTCGTCGCAGCGCTTGGCCGGCGGCCCCCGTGCGGTGGAACCCGGTACCCCCGCCGTGTGCGGACAGTGACGCCCTAGTCTGGGCAACAACCCTCCACTGGGGCATGCGTGTGGGGTAGAGTTCCGCCGCGCCGTGCTTCGCCGAGAACAACAGGGGCAGCAGTTTTGAGCGACGAAGGTCGTGTTGTCGCGGGCCGATACCGCATCGTCAGGCGGATCGGCACCGGCGCCATGGGTGCTGTCTGGCAGGCGCATGACGAACTGCTTGGCCGGACGGTGGCCGTCAAGCAATTGATGTTGCAGCCCGGCCTCAACGAGGCCGAGCAGCGGGAAGCCAGGCAGCGGGCGATGCGGGAAGGCCGCATCGCCGCGCGGCTGCACCACCCGAACGCCATCACGGTGTTCGACGTGGTCACCGACGACTACGGGCAGCCGTGCCTGATCATGGAGTACCTGGAGTCGACCAGCCTGGCGGCGGTGCTGCAGGCACGCAAGACGCTGCCGCCGATGGAGGTGGCGCGGATCGGTGCGCAGGTCGCATCGGCGCTGGCCGCCGCGCACCAGGTCGGCGTGGTGCATCGGGACATCAAGCCTGCGAACATCCTGCTGGACCGCAACGGGACGGCGAAGATCACCGACTTCGGGATCTCCCGCGCCGTCGACGACGTGACGGTCACCAAGACCGGGATGATCGCGGGCACGCCCGCCTACCTGGCCCCCGAAGTGGCCATCGGCCAGCCGCCGGGGCCGGAGTCGGACATCTTCTCGCTCGGCTCCACGCTGTACGCGGCCACCGAGGGCCAGCCGCCGTTCGGGCTCAGCGAGAACACGCTCAGCCTGCTGCACGCGGTGGCCGCGGGTCAGATCAACCCGCCGCGCCGGTCCGGGCCGCTGACCAGCGTGCTGGCCGTGCTGCTGCATCCGGAGAAGGAGCGCAGGCCGAACGCAGCCGAGGCGGAGCGCCTGCTGGCCGCGGTCGCCCGTGGGGAGACACCGCTGGGCGGCCCGGTGGACGACGGCCCGACCGCGATGGTGGCCGGTGCGGTGTCCGGCGATCTCCGCGACGAGTTCGACGACGCACACACCCGTCCCATCGAGCGGGCGGAGCCGACGACCGCGCTGCGCACCGCAGACGAGCCCGAACCGGAACCGCACGAGGACGACGACACGCGTCCGCGTGGCTGGCTCAAGCCCGCGGCAGCGGCGGCCCTGCTGATCGGCGGGATCACCGCGCTGGCGCTGTACTTCTCCGGCGGCACCGACGAAGCGCCACCGGTCGGCTCGCACACGAACTCGTCAACGGACTCCTCGGCCCGTCAGGTCAAGCAGGACACCTCACCCAGCAAGGAGGACGTGAAGCCGCCGCCGACGACCTCCACCACGACGAGCACGTCCAAGCGGTCCGAGGAACCCGAGCCACCCCCGCCGGGTTTCACCACCGAGGTGCCCGAGCCCGAGGACGAGCCGACGGCCGAACCGGAGGAGCCGCCGGAGGGCCCGCCGTCGACCGACGACGGCGGCAGCGGCGACGACGACCAGGAGCCACCAATCCAGCCGTCCGACCCACCGCCGTCGACGCCTTCGTCGCCTCCGTCGAGCGGGGCGTCCGGCGAGGCGTAGCGGGCCCCGGCGATGGAAGGCACGCTCATCGGCGACCGCTATCGGCTCAGTCAGCCGATCGGTCGCGGGCGCGCCGGTTTCGCGTGGATCGCCCAGGACACCCGGGTGCATCGCACCGTGGTCGCCAAGCCGGTGGCGGTGTCCAACCCGCAGGACATCTCGTTCGCCCTGGAACAGGCCAAGCACGCCGCGCGGCTGCGGCACCGCTGCGCCGTCACGGTCTACGACGTGTTCCCGGAAGGGCCCGAGGTGTGGCTCATCACCGAGTACGTGCCGTCCCGTTCGATGGCGGAGTTCCTCACCGGCCACGTCAGGCTCGGCGTCGCCGACACCACGATGCTGGGCACGCACGTCTCCGCGGCGGTGGCGGCGGCGCACGAGATCGGGCTGCTGCACCGGGCCATCGAGCCGTCGAACATTTTGCTGGCCGACGACGGCGGGGTGCTGATCACCAACTTCGGCATCGGCGGGCTGGATGCCGACGCCGACTACCAGGCGCCGGAGGTGGTCGGCGGCAGCCATCCGACGCCCGCATCGGACGTCTTCTCCCTCGGCGCCACCCTGTTCTACGCCGCCGAGGGGTACGTTCCATTCACCGCGGGCCACGAGACGGCGACGTTCCAGCACCTGGCCGGGACCCCGCTGCAGCCGCTGCTGGCCAGGATGCTCTTCGTCGATCCGACGATACGGCCGGCGATGGCGGAGGTGTGGTCCGAGCTCCGCGGCTCCGCCCGGACCAGCCGGACTGGGCAGGCCACCGCGGGCCAGCACACCGGCACCGTCCCGCTGGTGGGTGGGTCGGGGACGCAGCCGTTCGCTCAGCAGGCAGCACCCGCGCCCGGGGCACCGGAGCGGTCTGGGCAACCCGCCCAGTCGGAGGCCACCCACCAACTCGGCGGCCATCCGGCCGATCCCCGCGCGACGCAGCAGCCCGGTGGATCGCCGGTTTCCACCGGTGCGGCCCACCAGCTCGGCGGCCAGCCGATGCCTGCCGGGGTGCCTCAGCAACTCGGTGAGCAACCGGTGTACGCCGGGGCGACTCGGCAACTCGGTGAGCAACCGGCGTACGCCGGGGCGACTCGGCAGCCCTCGAGTGGCGCGGGCGCGATCCCATGGCCGCATCAAGACCTCGACCTGGCCCAACCACGGCAACAGCCGCCCAGCGGTCTGCGCGCCCTCGGATTGCCGTCTCCGGCGGTCATCGCCGCCGCGGTAGTGCTCGCCGTCCTGGTCGGCATGGCATTCGCCGAACTGGTCCTGATCCGGTCGTGACCGCACCGCAGGGGCCGCACACCGGCCGATGCGCGACCCCTGTCCGGCAAGTCACGTGCGGGTCAGCGCGAAGCCGCCGCCGGCGCCCCGGCTGCCATGCGCTCCTCCGCCAAGCGGTTCGCGGCCGCCAGCGGTGTGACGTTCTCCTTCTCCGCCAACGTCAGCACCTCGCGCATGGTGTCGAAGATCCGTGCTGTGCGCTGCCTGACCCGGTCGGCGTCGTAGCCGTGCAGCTCGTCCGCGACGTGGATGACGCCACCGGCGTTGACCAGATAGTCCGGCGCATACAGCACACCGCGCCGGTGCAGGGCGTCCGCCAGGCCGGGATGCGCCAGCTGGTTGTTCGCCGCCCCACAGACGATCTCCGCCGCCAGCGCGTCCACGTTGCCGTCGTGCAGGACACCGCCCATCGCGCACGGCGCGAAGACGTCCAGCTCGGTGCGGATCAGCTCGTCGGTGTCCGCAGCCACCGCGATGTTCGGATACAGGCGCCGCACCGCGTCGACGGCTTCCTGCCGGACGTCGGTGATGACCACCTCGGCGCCTTCCTCCAGCAGGTGGCCGAGCAGCAGGTGGCCCACCTTGCCGACCCCCGCAACACCGACGCGCTTGCCCGCCAGGCTCTCGCTGCCCCAGCGGTGCGCCGCCGCGGCTCGCATGCCTTGGTAGACGCCGAAGGCGGTGTACGGCGAAGGGTCGCCGATGCCGCCGGCGGCAGCCGACCGCCCCACGACGTACTTGGTCTGGGTGGCGACGATGTCCATGTCCGCGGCGTCGGTGCCCACGTCGACCGCGGTGATGTAGCGGCCTGCCAGCGAGTCGACGAAACGCCCGTAGGCCTCCAGCAGGGCCGGGGTCTTGGCCACCGCCGGGTCGCCGATGATCACGGCCTTGCCGCCGCCGAGCGGCAGCCCGGCGAGCGCGTTTTTGTACGCCATGCCGTGCGACAGCCGCAACACGTCGTCGAGCGCTTCGTCCTCACTGGCGTAGGGGTAGAAGCGGGTGCCCCCGAGGCCGGGGCCCAGTGCGGTGGAATACAGCCCGACGATGGCCTTCAAGCCGGTTGCCCGGTCGTAGCCGAACACGACCTGCTCGTGGCCAGTCCCTCTCTCGAATACTCCCAGGGTCATGAGTGATGACTCCTTCAGCGATGGGGCCGCAGCGCTTGTGGCGCGTCGGCCCGTCACGTAAGGGTGGTGCCCTCATCCTGGCTTGAAATCGCCGCGGAATCACCATCGGAAAGCGACAAATCTGGCCGCACCCCGGTCGTGGGCCGGTCACGGGCGCGACCGAGGACGGCCAGACCCGGGGCTCAGACCAGGCGCCGATCCGACGCCCAGCGCGACAGCTCGTAGCGATTGGACAACTGCGTCTTACGCAGCACCGACGACACGTGCGTCTCCACCGTCTTGACCGAGATGAACAACTCGGCGGCGATCTCCTTGTACGCGTAGCCGCGCGCCAGCAGCCGCAACACGTCCCGCTCGCGCGGCGTCAGCAGGTCCAGCTCGGGGTCGGAGATCGGCGCCGCTCCCGGCCGGTCGGCGAACGCGTCCAGCACGAACCCGGCCAGCCGCGGCGAGAACACCGCGTCGCCGTCGGCGACCCGCAGGATCGCCTGCACCAGGTCACGCGAGGAGATCGTCTTCGTCACGTAGCCACGGGCACCGCCACGGATGACCGAGATGACGTCCTCGGCGGCGTCGGACACCGACAACGCCAGGAACTTGATGTCCGGGTACTCGGGCCGGATCCGGCGCAGCACCTCGGAGCCGCCGCCGTCCGGCATGTGCACGTCGAGCAGCACCACCTGTGGCTTGGTGCGGGCGATTCCGGCAACCGCTTCCCGCACCGAACCCGCCTCGCCGACGACGCGGACCTTGTCGGAGAAGTTCTCCAGCTCGGTGCGGGCACCGGTACGGAACAGCCCGTGGTCGTCGACCAAGAACACCGTCACCGGTTCACGTGCCTGGGTCATCCCATTCGCCTCTCAACCTTGCCCACGTCGCCGCGGTGGCGATTCGACCAGGTTAGTACAGCCGGGCGGGCGCGGCGGGCACGTTGCCGCACCCCACCCAGGTGATCCGTCCTCATGCCTGCTCCCGCACCGGCA
This sequence comes from Thermocrispum sp., assembly GCF_002919275.1. Classification (NCBI taxonomy): domain Bacteria; kingdom Bacillati; phylum Actinomycetota; class Actinomycetes; order Pseudonocardiales; family Pseudonocardiaceae; genus Thermocrispum; species Thermocrispum sp. The sequence continues at coordinate 61,917 of NZ_PKFA01000058.1, forward strand.
TCTCCAGCCGCACCTCGGTGCCTTCGCCGATGGCCGTGCGCACCTCGCAGCGTCCCCCGTTGCGGGTCATCCGGCCGCGGATGGAATCGGCAAGGCCGTGCCGGTCCGCCGGGACGGCGTCCGGGTCGAATCCCTTGCCCCGGTCGCGCACGAACACCGACACCTTGCCCGGTTCCACCTCGGCGTAGACGCTGACCTCCTGCACCCCGGCATGCTTGGCGGCGTTGACCATGGCCTCCCTGGCCGCCTGCACCACGGCGACGATCGGCTCGCTGAGCTCGACGTCGCCCACCGTGACGTGCTGCACCGAGATGGCGAACGTGTCCTCCACCTCGCCGCACACCTCGGCCAGCGCCTCGGACAGCCGCTGTGCCGAGCCGCCGCGATCCGATTTCCCCGCGCCGTAGCCGGACGCGCCGTAGAGCCAGGTGCGCAGCTGCCGCTCCTGTCCCCTGGCCAGCCGCACCACCTCGCGCGGCGCGTCCGCCTGCTTCTGGATCAGCGCCAGCGTCTGCAGCACGGAGTCGTGCAGGTGCGCGGCGATCTCCGCCCGCTCCTCCTGCCGGATGCGCTCCCGCCGCTCCTCGACCAGGTCGCGGGTGATGCGCAGCCAGAACGGCACCGTCAGCACGGCCACCCCGATCAGCGTCGCCACCACCGCGACCAGCGCGAACTGCACCTGTTCGAACGTCCCCTCGCGCAGCAGCACCACGCCGAGCCCGGTCAGCACCAGCGCGGCACCGGCGACGATGCGCAGCGCCGCCTGCCAGCCGCCCCCACCGAGAACCGCCCCGACCGGTCCCCGGCGCCAGCGGCGGCGCTGCGACTCGTCGGCCTCGCGCCACACCAGCACGGCACCGACCAGCGCAACCGCCAGCGGAACCGCCACCCAGGCGCTGAACGATCCGCTGAGCGTGCCCCCGAGCACCCCCAGCGCGCCGCCCAGCGCCAGCAACGCGATGGCTTGCTGGCGTTCGCGCGGGGTGACTTCGACGTCGTCGTCGGCCGCCCGCTGCGGCACGAAGATCCACAGCAGGCCGTACAGGATCACGCCGACCCCGCTGAGCGCGCACAGCAGCGTGAACACCAGCCGGACCGTGCTGACCTTCACGCGGAGGTGGTCCGCCACCCCGCCGGCCACGCCGGCCAGCACCCGGCCGTTGCGCCTGCGGGTCATGCGAGCCACCGGCTCCGGTTCGGCCACCCCCGACGGCTTGATCCGGGCAGGCACCTTCACACCCGCCGGTGCGCGCACCACCATCGGGCTCACCGACGTCGCGGTGGGCCCGGCGGCGGCTGGCTGTTCGCGTCGTGTAGTCACCAGGGCTCATGCTCACACGGCCCGCATCGGGGCCGCATCCGGGATTCCCCCTGAATCGTGCCGCGGTGCGATATCAGGGTTGTTCCCGGATGTGTCCGGCACCGCGGGCGGAGCATCATCGACGGCATGAACACCGAAGCACCCCACCGATCCGGCGGCATGGACGTCGCCGAGACGCTCCGGGACTTCTGGATCAGCCGCCCGCGACGGGTCCGCCGCGGGCGCAAGATCGCGGGTGTGGCGGCAGGCGTGGCCGCCCGGTACGGCATCGATCCGGTGGTGCCGCGCATCGCGCTGGTCGTGGCGACGTTCTTCGGCGGCTTCGGTGTGCTGCTCTACCTGCTCGGCTGGCTGCTGCTGCCGGACGAGCGGGACAAGGTCTCCGCGCTCGAGGCACTGCTCGGCAAGGGCCGCAGCTCCACCCCGCCGCACATGACCGTCGGCCTGTGCATCGCCTTGTTCCCCGCGGCCAGCTGGACGTTCGGCGGCTGGTGGTTCAACGGCACCGGCGTCGTCCTGGGAGCGCTGATCCTCATCGGAGTGTTCATGCTGCATCACAACCGAGGTGACCAGAACCGGCCGATCGCCCCGGTGGCGGAGGACGCGGCTCCCGCGTCGTTCTCGGCGCAGCCCACCTCGCTGTCGCCGGACGAGTCGACCGAAAGCAACTACCAGCCCCCGCCGGGTGCGTGGGATCCACTCGGCGCCGACCCGCTGGGCTGGCAGTTCTCCGACGAACCGGTGCACGCCGGATCGGCCGAGCCGGACTCGTGGTCCGAGCCGGCTGCACCCGCGCGCCGGATGCGACCGGTGAGCCCGGGGATCACGCTGGGCGCGACGCTGCTGACCGCGGCCGTGGGGACCACGCTGGCGATCCTCGGCAACGGGTGGTTCACCGTCAGCACCGTCATCGGGCTCTCGCTGGCTGTGCTCGGGCTCGGCATGGTGCTGAGCTCGTTCGCAGGCACCGGGCGCCAGCTGCTCGGGCTGGCCGTACCGCTCAGCGCAATCGGCCTGCTGGTCACCGTGCTCCCCATCGCGGATCTGCCCGGGGGCGGGTTCGGCGAGCTGGACGTGCGGCCGGTGAGCACGGCCGAGGTGCTGGACGAGTACGAGCGCACCGGCGGCCGGGTGGAGCTCGACCTCAGCGGGCTTCCCGCGGATTCCGATCCGGTGAAGACCAAGGTGGCGGTCGGCCTCGGCGAAGCGCTGGTCGTCGTGCCGGAGAACGCGGACGTGACCGTGACCTGCGAGACCTCGGTCGGCGAGGTGCAGTGCCTCGGCCGGACCGTGCACGGCCTGGGCACGGACGGCGTCTCGCTGACCGACGACGGCATCGGCGACGGACCGAAGATCACCCTGGACGTGTCCAGCGTGGTGGGCAGAGTGGAGGTGACCCGTGGCTGAGCCGGCCCCTCGACAACGACGCGTCGATCCCATCGCCCTGGCAGGCGGTCTCGGTACGATCCTGGTCGCGGCCTACATCCTGGGCGGCAAGAACCTGCTGCCCGACCTGGATCTGCGGTGGTTCCTCGCCGTGCTGGCCGGGCTGATGGGGATCGGGCTGATCGCGGCCTCGCTGCGCCGCTAGCCGGTCACTCCCATTCGATGGTCCCCGGCGGCTTGGACGTCACGTCCAGCACGACCCGGTTGACCTCGGCCACCTCGTTGGTGATGCGGGTGGAGATCCGTTCCACCACGTCGTAGGGCAGCCGGGTCCAGTCCGCCGTCATGGCGTCCTCCGAGGACACCGGGCGGAGCACCACCGGATGCCCGTAGGTGCGGCCGTCACCCTGCACACCGACACTGCGCACGTCGGCCAGCAGCACCACCGGGCACTGCCAGATCTCCCGGTCCAGGCCCGCCGCGGACAGTTCCTCTCGGGCGATCGCATCGGCCGCACGCAGCGTCTCCAGCCGCTCGGCGGTCACCTCGCCCACGATGCGGATGGCCAGGCCGGGCCCGGGGAACGGATGCCGGTGGATGATCGTCTCCGGCAGGCCGAGCTCGGCGCCGACCCGCCGCACTTCGTCCTTGAACAGCAGCCGCAGCGGCTCGACCAACTCGAACTGCAGGTCGTCCGGCAGCCCGCCGACGTTGTGGTGCGACTTGATGTTGGCCGCGCCCGCTCCGCCGCCGGACTCCACCACGTCCGGGTAGAGGGTCCCCTGGACCAGGAAGCGGTAGTCGCCTTCGGCCTTCAGGTCGCGCTCGGCCTGCTCGAAGACCCGGATGAACTCGCGGCCGATGATCTTGCGCTTCTGCTCCGGGTCGGTGACGCCCGCCAGCGCGTTCAGGAACCGGTCCCGGGCGTCGACGGTGACCAGCCGGACACCGGTGGCCGCCACGAAGTCCCGTTCCACCTGGGCCCGCTCCCCGGCCCTCAGCAGCCCGTGGTCGACGAACACGCAGGTCAGCCGGTCGCCGATGGCGCGCTGCACCAGCGCGGCCGCCACCGCGGAGTCGACGCCGCCGGACAGGCCGCAGATCGCCCTGCCGTCGCCGATCTGCTCCCGGATGCTGCTCACCTGCTCGTCGACGATCGACGCGGTCGTCCACTGCGGCCGGACGCCCGCGACGTCGTGCAGGAACCGTCGCAGCACCTCCTGCCCGTGCGGGGAGTGCGCCACCTCCGGGTGGTACTGCACGCCCGCCAGCCTCCGCTCGAGGTTCTCGAACGCCGCCACGCTCGCCCGGGGGCTGGCCGCGGTCACCGTGAAGCCTTCCGGCGCCTTGCTCACCTCGTCGCCGTGGGACATCCACACCGGGTGCCGCGCGGGCAGCTCGGCGTGCAGCACACCGGGGTCGACCACCGTCAGCTCGGTGCGGCCGTACTCGCGGTTGCCGGTGTGCTCGACCTCGCCGCCCAGCGCGCGGGCCATCGCCTGGAAGCCGTAACAGATGCCGAAGACCGGCACGCCTGCCTCGAACAGCTCGGGGTCGACCATCGGCGCCCCCGGCTCGTAAACCGACGACGGGCCGCCGGAGAGCACGATGGCCGACGGGTTGCGGGCGAGCAGCTCGGACACCGGCGTGGTGTGCGGGACGACTTCCGAGTAGACCTGCGCCTCGCGCACTCGCCGGGCGATCAACTGTGCGTACTGTGCGCCGAAGTCGACGACGAGCACCGGGCCGGATTGCTGCTGCGACATGACGTCATCATCGCAGGTCGCCCGTACGGCACCGGCGCGGGCGACGGTGTTGCGCGAAGTGCGACACAAACTGCCGTGACCGCGCGGCGGGCACCACCGCGGCCGTCCGCGCCGCACCTCGTCGGATCAGGTCTGCACAGCCCGCTCACGGGTCTTCCCGCCCACGGGGGCGTCAGAACGCCGCGGAGGCCGCGGAGTCAGCGGACCTCGACCAGCGGCAGCCGCAACGCGCCCGGCGCGCCATCGGGAACCGCTGGACGGCGCGGCGGCACCGGCTTGATCCTGCGGTACGGGCTGCCCGGTGCCGGCCGGGGATCCTCCTCCCCCTTGTTCGGCCAGAACGCCATCGCGCGTTCGGCCTGCGCGGTGATGGTCAGCGACGGGTTCACGCCCAGGTTCGCGCTCACCGCCGAGCCGTCCACCACGGACAGGCCCGGGTGGCCGAACACCCGGTGGTACGGGTCGATCACGCCCTCATGCGGGGTCGCACCGATGACGCACCCGCCCAGGAAGTGCGCGGTCATCGGGATGTTGAACAGCTCGCTCCACGTGCTGCCCGCGATGCCGCCGATCTCCTCGGCGATCAGCTGGTTGGCCTCGTAGCCCGCCCGGATGAACGCCGGGTTCGGTTCGCCGTGCCCCTGCTTGGACCGGTACCAGCGGCGGCCGAACCGCTTGGTGGTGTAGGTGGTCAGCGAATTGTCCCGGCTCTGCATGACCAGCAGGATCATGGTGCGCTCGCTCCACCGGTACTGGTGCATCAGCCGGGCGGTGGTGACCGGGTGCCGCAGCAGGAAGGACAAGAACTGCCGCCAGCGCGGCACGTCGCTGTCGCCCTCGGTGGCCAGCGTCTGCAGCAGGCCCATCGCGTTGGAGCCCTTGCCGTAGCGCACCGGCTCCAGGTGCGTGTTCTCGTCCGGGTGGATGGACGAGGTGATCGCGATCCCCCGGCTGAAGTCCCGCTGCGGGTCCACGGCGAACCGGGACGAGCCGATGATCGCCTCGGAGTTGGTCCTGGTCAGCTCGCCGAGCCGAGCGGACAGCCGGGGCAGCTGCCCGGTGTCCCGCATCCGGTGCAGCAGGTTCTGGGTGCCCCAGGTGCCCGCGGCCAGCACGACCTTCTCCGCGGTGAGCGTGTGCCGGAAGCGCTTCGACCGCCGGTCGGTCTTGCGGATGTCGACGTCGAAACCGCCGTCGGTGCGCTGGCGCACCGCGGTCACCGTGGTCATCGGGATGATCTTGGCGCCGTTGCGCTCGGCCAGGTACAGGTAGTTCTTGGTCAGCGTGTTCTTGGCGTTGTGCCGGCAGCCGACCATGCAGTTGCCGCACTCGATGCATCCGGTGCGCGCCGGGCCGACGCCGCCGAAGAACGGGTCCGGCACCGTCTGCCCCGGCTTGCCGAAGAACACCCCGACCTGGGTCGGGTGGTAGGTGTGCGCGATGCCCATCCGCGCCGCGACCTTGCGCATCACTTCGTCGTGCGGGGTGTCCAGCGGGCACTCCACCACCCCGAGCATGCGGGACGCCTGGTCGTAGTACGGGGCCAGCTCGGACTCCCAGTCGGTGATGTGCGCCCACTGCTTGTCCTGGTAGAAGGGCTTGAGCGGGCGGTAGAGGGTGTTCGCGTAGTTCAGCGAGCCGCCCCCGACGCCCGCCCCGGCAAGCACCAGGACGTCGTCCAGCAAGTGGATGCGCTGGATCCCGTAGCAGCCCAGGGCCGGGGCCCACAGGAACTTGCGCAGGTTCCACGACGTCTCGGCGAAGTCCTCGTCGGAGAACCGCCTGCCTGCCTCGATGACCGCGACCCGGTATCCCTTCTCGGTCAGCCGCAGGGCCGAGACGCTGCCGCCGAACCCCGAGCCGACGATGATGACGTCATAGTCGTAGCTGGTGGGCATAGCGGCCAGGGTAACCGCGGCGGCCGCTTCTGACTACGGGTAAGTTACCTACGAGTCACCGCGATCGGCCGGTGGAGTTCACGCGCGCACCGTGAGCCCGACCTTCTGGAACTCCTTCAAGTCGGAGTAGCCCGTCTTGGCCATCGCCCGGCGCAGCGCGCCGAACAAATTGATCCGGCCATCCGGCTCGAACGACGGCCCGTAAAGCAGCGTCTCCAAATCGACGTCGACGTCCGGGCCCATGGCGATACGCGACCGCGGCAACGACGGGTGCGCCGCGGCAGCGGTCCAGTACAGGCCCCGGCCGGGAGCGTCCCGGTAGCCAGCCAGCGGGGCGCCGAGCATCACGGCGTCCGCCCCGCACGCGATGGCCTTGGCCAGGTCACCGCTGCAGCTGATGCCGCCGTCGGCGATGACGTGGACGTAGCGGCCGCCCGTCTCGTCGAGGTAGTCGCGGCGAGCCGCCGCCGCGTCGATGATCGCGGTGGCCATGGGCACGCCGATGCCCAGCACCCGGTCGGTGGAGGTGACCCCGGGCGCGTAGCCGTGGCCGACCAGCACCCCGGCGGCTCCGGTGCGCATGAGGTGCATCGCCGTGCGGTAGTCGCTGACCCCGCCCGCGATCACCGGGATGTCCAGGTTGGCGATGAAGTCCTTGAGGTTCAGCGGCTCGGTGTCCTCGCCGCTGACGTGCTCGGCCGACACGATGGTGCCCTGCACCACCAGGATCTCCACCCCGGCGTCGAGCAGGTGCGGGGTCAGCTCGGCGGCGTTCTGCGGGCTCACCCGGGCGGCCACCGTCACGCCGGCGTCCCGGATCTTCTTCAGCGCGGCCGTGATCAGCTCCGGGCGGATCGGCGCGGCGTGCAGCTGCTGCAACTGACGGGTCAGCGCCGCCGGGTCCTCCATGTTCTCCGCCGCCACCAGCAGCGTCTGCAACGCCTCGTCGACGTCGGCGTGCCTGGCCCACAGCCCTTCGGCGTTGAGCACGCCGAGCCCGCCGAGCTTGCCGATGGCGATGGCGGTGTCCGGCGAGACGATCGCATCCGTCGGATGGGTCACCAACGGCAGCTCGAAGCGATAGGCGTCGATCTGCCAGGCGGTCGAGACGATCTTCGACGACCGCGTCCGCCGCGACGGCACGATCTCCACGTCGTCCAGGTCGTAGGCCCGCCGGGCGGTCCTGCCCATGCCGATCTCGATCACATCACGCACGGGCTAGAGCCTAGCTTTCCCGGCCAGCGCGTGCCCGCGGTGGCCGGGACGCACCGCGAGCAGCGCCACGCGCCGGCCGAGCGGTCAGCTCCGCATGGTGTAGTTCGGCGCCTCCGCCGTCATGATCACGTCGTGCGGGTGCGACTCCTTCAGGCCTGCCGAGGTGATCCGTACCAGCTGCGCCTGCTGCAGCTCGGCGATGGTACGCGCGCCGGTGAAGCCCATGCCCGAGCGCAACCCGCCGACCAGCTGGTGCACCACCGTCGCCAGCGGCCCCCGGTACGGTGTGCGGGCCTCGATGCCCTCCGGAACCAGCTTGTCGTCGCTGAGCACGTCGTCCTGCGCGTAGCGGTCCCTGGAGTACGACTTGCCGCCCGCACGGGACTGCATGGCCCCCAGCGATCCCATGCCGCGATACGTCTTGTACTGCTTGCCGTTGACCAGGATGACGTCGCCCGGCGACTCGTCGGTGCCTGCCAGCAGGCTGCCCAGCATCACCGTGTCGGCACCGGCTGCGATGGCCTTGGCGATGTCACCGGAGTACTGGATGCCGCCGTCACCGATCACCGGAACCCCTGCGGGCTTGCACGCCTGCGCGACCTCGTAGATGGCCGAGATCTGCGGCACCCCGACACCCGCGACGACGCGCGTGGTGCAGATGGACCCCGGGCCGACCCCGACCTTCACCGCGTCGGCGCCCGCGTCCACCATCGCCTGGCCGCCCGCCCGCGTGGCCACGTTGCCGCCGATGATGTCGACCGTGTCGCCCAGTTCCTTCTTCAGGACGGCGATGGTCTCCAGCACGTTCTTCGAGTGACCGTGCGCGGTGTCCACCACGATCGCGTCCACGCCCGCGTCCGCGAGGGCGTGCGCACGCTTGCGACCGTCCACGCCGACGCCCACCGCGGCGGCGACCAGCAGCCTGCCGTCCGGGTCCTTGGTCGCGTTCGGGTACTGCTCGGTCTTGACGAAGTCCTTGACCGTGATCAGCCCGCGCAGCTTGCCCGCGCCGTCCACGATCGGCAGTTTCTCCACCTTGTGCCTGCGCAGCAGGCTCAGCGCGACGTCCGCCGACACCCCGACCTGCGCGGTGACCAGCGGCGGCTTGGTCATCACCTCGGCGACCTTGCGCGAGTGGTCCACCTCGAAGCGCATGTCGCGGTTGGTGATGATGCCCACCAGCGTGCCGTCCGGATCGGTCACCGGCACACCGGAGATGCGATACCGCGCGCACAGCGCGTCCACCTCGGCCAGCGTGTCCTCCGGTGAACACGTCACCGGGTCGGTCACCATGCCCGCTTCGGAGCGTTTGACCACCTCGACCTGCGACGCCTGATCGTCGATGGACAAGTTGCGCTGCAGCACGCCGATCCCGCCCTGACGGGCCATGGCAATGGCCATCCGGGCTTCGGTCACGGTGTCCATCGCCGCCGAAACCAGCGGGATTCGCAGCGTGATGTTGCGGGACAGGCGCGCGGTGGTGTCCACCTCGCTGGGGACGACGTCGGTCTCCGCCGGAAGCAGCAGCACGTCGTCGAACGTCAGCCCGAGCGGCGCGAACTTGCTGGGAAGGAACTCCTCGTCAGGCCGAGTGTGGGGGGTCATGCGTCGATGGTATCTGGACAGCCACCGGAGCCGACCCTGTACCGTTTTCGATGTGCACTCGCAGGAAATGCCGCCCGACCCATTCGCCGACGACCCGGACGACCCGGCGCGGAGCCTGGCAGACATGGACGACGAGCCCGCACCTCCGCTGACCGAGGAGGAACGGGCCGAGCTGCTGGCCGACTTGCAGGATCTGCAGCTGTACCAGCGGCTGCTGGAACCGCGCGGGATCCGCGGGATCGTGGTCGACTGCGCCGACTGCAACGAGCCGCACTACCACGAGTGGCACCTGCTGCGTGCCAGCCTGGAGCAGCTGCTCACCGACGGTCAGGTGCGGCCGCACGAGCCTGCGTTCGCCCCGAACCCGATGGACTACGTGAGCTGGGACTACTGCCGCGGCTTCGCCGAAGGAGTGCGCGCCACCCAGTCCGCACGCTGATTTCCGACCGCATGCCGCGGACGAGGCGGTCCGCATGCATCGCACGGCGCCGCTGCGCGCCCGAGCGGAGCCGTGCACAGGCGACCGAAGCCCAACCGAAGGTCAGCCGAAGCCGCGATCTGCGGCTTCATGCTTGCGCGCCGTCCCGGCCCGAGCGGTCACCAGGTGTGATGCATCTCGCCCCAGCCGGATGTGACGCTTCTCGCCCGCTCGTTTCCGGGCCGGGCGCTTGCTAGCCGCCGTCTTCGCCCCGTGGCTCGGTGGCGCTCTCCGCGCCGTTGGTCCGCGGCTGTGACGAGTAGTGGTCCTGATCGGACTCCGCGCTCGACGGCGGCGCCGACGGCGTGGACGGCTCGGTGCTCGGCTCGCTCGGCTCGCTGCTGGGCTCGCTGGGCGGCTGCTCGCTCGGCTGGTCGCTGCTGCCACCTGGCGAAGACGGGTTGCTCGACGGCGGGTCGTCGCCCTCCGGCGTCGTCGGCTTGTCGTCCGGCGCGCTTCCGCCCCGATCCAGCTCGTCACGCAACTTGTCGTGCTCGCGCTGCAGGCCGTCGTGGTCGTCTTCCTCGGCGACGTTCTGCAGCGACTTGCGAGCCTTCTCCAGCGCGTCCCGCGCGACGTTCAAATCGCCGTCGTCGAGCGCCTCGCGAGCGCGCTTGAACTCCGCCCGCACGTCGTAGGAGGCCTCGACCGACGCCGCCTTGTCGGCGTAGAGCACCTGGGTCAGGCCCCACAGCGTGTCACCGGGCTGTGCGTCCCTGGCGGCGATGCTGGCACCACCGAACGTGACCCCCAGCACGGCCGCAGCCGCCGCCACCGGGATCAGCATGCGGCGCCGCCGCGCCTTGTCGTTGCGGTGCGACTCGCGCGCCGCGCGGATCGTGGCCAGCGCCGTCTCGGCGTCCACCAGCTCCGGCATCGGCTCGCTGTCGACTTCCCGGCTCCAGGCCAGCAGCAGCGAGTTCAGCTCGGCGGAGCCGAGCTCGTCGGCCACCTTGCGATCCGAGCCACCCAGCGCGTCCAGCAACGCGTCGTCGGCGTGCACGGCCGCCAGGTCAGGCGTCGACGACTCGTCGTGTGAGTTCGACACTCAGACCACCTCCTCTGCGGCCAATGCTTTGCGCAGCCGAGCCAGCGCCCTGTGCTGCGCCACCCGCACCGCACCCGGCGTCGAGCCGACCGCTTCCGCGGTCTCCTCCGCGGACAACCCCACCACGACGCGCAGTACGAGGATCTCGCGCTGCTTCTCCGGCAGGATCTCCAGCAGTTTCGACATGCGTTCGTTCAGCTCGCCCTGCAGCGCGTGCTGCTCGGGGCCGATGTCCCGTTCCACGTCGTCCGGCACATCGGCCACCGGGTCCGCCTTGTTGCGGGACGCGGCGCGGTGCGCATCGGCGACTTTGTGCTGCGCGATGCCGTACACGAAGGCCAGAAACGGTCGTCCCTGATCCCGGTACGTAGGCAAAGCCGTCAGCACCGCGAGGCACACCTCCTGGGCCACGTCGTCCGCCGAGGCGAACGACCTTTCCTGCCTGCCGACGCGCGCTCGGCAATAGCGCACAACCAAAGGACGGACGGCAGCCAGCACCCGCTCGACCGCCTCGGGATCCCCCTCAACGGCAGCGGCGACCGACTCGTCCAGTCCGTCCCCCACATTGGCCATCGCAGACAACTGTCCCAGTGTTACTCATTGACGACAAAGTGCTGGTAAGTGCTCGGCGCGTGGCTAGTTCCGGATCACCCGAGCCGCTTCGTACCACCGTACCGGTCGAGTCCACCCGGCATCGCGCGCATCCGGGCAAACGAACAAGGGCCCCGCGTTCCGCAAGGCCCTTGTTCGCTCCACGCACCTCAGGAAACGAGCCCGCGCCGGAATCCGTGCGCCACCGCCTGCGCCCGGTCGCGCACGCCCAGCTTGCGGAACAGCCGGCGCGCGTGCGTCTTCACCGTGTCCTCGGACAGGTAGAGCTCGCGGCCGATCTGCCCGTTGCTCTTGCCCTGGCTCATTCCGCGCAGGACCTGCAGCTCCCGCTCGGTCAGCTGCACGCCCGGGTCGGACGGCTGCCGCTGCGACGGCACCGACGTGCTGGCCAGCGTGTGTGCCAGCGCGGCGACGAGCTCGGGCCGCGAGGCGTCCCAGCGCAGGTAGCCACGCGCACCGCCGGCGATGGCGGCGGCGATGCTGCCCGCGTCGTCCGGGGCGCCGAAAACGATCACGTTCGCCTGCGGGTGGGCGGCCACCAGGCGCCGGGTGGCCTCGACTCCGGTCGGCACGGCGCGCTGCGTCCCCACCAGCACGACGTCCACCGGCTGTCGGGAATAGCGCGCGAGCAACTCGTCACCGTGCGCCACGCAGTCAATGCGACTGACCCCTGGCACAGCTGACATCACCCGCGTCAGCCCCTCGCGAACACTGCGCCGGTCGTCACAGATCAAGACCGTCGTCACGGGAGTTCCTCTCTCATCGTCCATCACACGCTACTCACAGTCACCAGCCAGCAGCCAGTCCTCCCGGTGCACCCCACACCGGAGGGCAACCAGCCAGTCCGGAACGGTCAAGCTGTCCGGCAGCCGGGTGACGTCTCATAACCCCCTATCGGACGCTTTTGGGCCGACCTTGACACGATCTGGTGGCCTATTTTGCACAAGATCGTCCCCCAAATGTCCTCGTTTGGGCGCGATCGAGAAGTTTGTCGACATTTGGTACCCACGGTGAGTGCTCTGCGATGCGCCGTCCGGCGGCATCCGCGGCCCGTAACACTCTGTGCAGATGATCTCCGGCCCGGCGGCGGAGCCAGGCCGCCGACCGCCCGTCCCCGGCATCGGCGGAGGCGTCCGCTGCCGCCAGTGCCGCCGGCCAGCAGAGCGAGTGCCAGCCCGCCCCTTCCGTCGCCTCCAGTGCCTGCAGGGCCAGGCGCCGGGCCCGCTCCCCTGCCGACCCGGCCGTGGCCAGTGCGACGGCGAGGACGATGTCCGACTTCACGGCGTGGCGGGCCGCGCCGTGTTCGCGAGCCAGCGCCGCGGCCCGCTCGGCAGGCGCGACGGCGGCGGACGCCCGGCCGGATGCGAGCACAAGCTCCGCGCTGACCCAGGCATGCCGCACCCTGGTCCGCCAGCTCCCCCGCGCCGGGGCCGCCGCGCGGTCGACGAGAGCTGCGGCCTCGGCGAGCCGTCCGACCGCCAGCGCATCGGCGGCCAAGCCGAGCAGCGCATCCGCCAGCGCGCCCGTGGGACCGATGCCGTCGGGATCTGTGCCGACGCCGTCGCTGCGGGCGCGCGCCGCGTGCCGCGCGGCAAGCGCATCCCACCTGCGAGCCGCGTGATGCCCGCCGAGCTGGCGACGGTGAGAGCCGATCGTGCTGCATGCCAGTGAAGCCAGCACCGGGTCCGTGGCCACCGACAGCGGCTCGAGCAGGGCGTAAGCCGCCGCGTAACGGCCTTGTGCGCCCACGGTCACGGCGGCCAGCCACCTGGTCGCAGGATCGGCGGTGGCGGCGGCAGCGAGGGCACGGTTGTCGATCGGTGCCCCACGGAAGGCCATTGCCCGCAGGTCGGCCGGCAGCGCATGCACCGGATCAGTATCGGCTCCGACACCGGCCGACCGGCCCGTGGGCGAGCGTCAGCCGAGCAGGACGTAACTGACCCGCTCGACGACGGCGGCCAACGTGGCCAACGGCTCGACCGTTTCCGGAAGCTTCACGTCTTGCCAGCCAGGGCCGCAGGCGAACAGCCGGCCACGGGAGCGTCCGCGGGCAAGCCGCCGGAAAAGCGTGGCATCGGCGTTCTCAGCGCGGTGCGCGCACAGCACCACCGCGGCGGGCCTGGTACGCCGGGCGACGCTGATCACGGCGTCAGCGGACAACCCGGTGCCGAACGTCATCGGGTGGATGCCGCGCCGGGCCAGCTCCGCCGCGAGCGCGGGAACGGTCAGATCGGATCGCGCACCGGGCATGTCCGCCAGCAGCACCGGGTGGTGGTTGCGCGGACGGCGCGCGACCGGCGTCGCCCGGTGCAGCGCCGCCAGCATCAGCCCGTTCAGCAGCTGTTTCGCCTCCGGCCCCGGGTTGCTCGCCCGCCACTGGTCGCTGATCGCCTCGGCCACCGGCCGGACCACGTCCTCCCACGCGACCGCCGGACCGACGGTCGCGACGGCCTCCTCCACCAGCAACTGAGCCTGATGGCTGTCCAACCGCAACACGGCCGCACTCAGGCCACGGGCGAGCCGGGACGCCCGCGGCGTCTCCTGCTCCATCTGCCCACCCCGCCGGGGCTGGGGCAGGACCTCGGCCGCCGCCGGGTCGGTCACCACCGACTCGAGCGCGTACTTGGCCGCCTCGGCGGTCGACGCACCCGCCAGCAGAGCCCGCTGCATGATCTCCAGCCGAGCGATGTCGAACGCGGTGTAACGGCGATGCCTTCCGTTGATGTGGCCGCTCGGCCCCACGCCATAGCGGCGATCCCATGTGCGCAGCGTCGCCGGGGCCACGCCGAGCCGACGTGCCACCGCGGACACCGGGAGAGTCGGTTCGGCGGTGGTGCGTGCGGCATGCCTGGTATCCGGCTCCGACATCGGTGCTCGCACGCACCCAATATCGCGGGCACCGGCCGCCCCGGCAACTTCAGCCGCCGGATCGTGAATAGTTGCCAGCCGGTGTGGGTAAACCTCGCCTGACCAGGCGATCACGTCCACTTGGGGTGCGCGAAATGGAGGTGTCTAACTTGCGCGGGGGATATCTAATGAATGAAATGACCTTGCTCTGTTGAACAACTATTGGCGCGGTTCTAACGTTACGGCCACCGCGCCGAATGGAGCATCCGGGCAACCCGGCTCCGGCGCACGACCAGCCGGAACACACGGCGAACGTGAGGCGGATCACCATGGCAGACACACGCAGGCTACCCGGCCCGAACGCCGATTTCTGGGACTGGCAACTGGAGGGCTCATGCCGGGGAATGGACAGTGCCTTTTTCTTCCACCCGGACGGGGAACGCGGTCCAGCGCGAGCCAGACGGGAAGCCCGGGCAAAAGCGGTGTGCCAAACCTGCCCGGTGCTGCAAATCTGCCGTGCGCACGCGCTGGCGGTGCATGAGCCGTACGGCATCTGGGGCGGGCTGTCGGAGTCCGAACGCGAGTCGATCATCAAGGCGCAGAAGAAGAAGGAGCGGGCGCTGGCCATGGCTGCCGGCGGCTGACCAGCTCACGACCACACGCCAAGGGGCGGCTCCCTGCGGGAGACCGTCCCTTTCGCCTGTCCGGGCACCGGGCAGGCGAAAGCAGAGTACCGGCCGTTCGAGCGTTGCAGGCAGAACGCTCCCGCGGCCCGCCGAACAGTGACACACCGGCCCGCGTCCCGCCGGACAGTGACACACCGGCCGCTGACTCGGTGGGCGACAGCAGCACTGGTTCCGGCGGAACCGGCAGCACTGGTTCCACCGGAGTCGGCAGCACTCGGCCGACGAGCGATGGCACGCTTCGTCACAGCGGCCGCGCAGCACCGGCCCAGGCAGCCGTCAACGAGTACGACCGACCAGAACGGGGCCTGCGCAGCGCGAACACGGCGAACCGCACTATCCGGGTCAACCGGGCACGCCCGGTGCGCCGAACCACACCCGCTTGATCACAGTCTCGCCCCACCGCCAAGAGCACCTGACCAGGCCAACGGTCTTCCCCAGTAGGGAACGAGTCCCGCGCGGACGGGTCGGCCGGCTGCACTCGGCCAACCCGGCGCCGAGCCGGCGGTCATCCGCTCCGGTCGCGACGATCCGGGACACCTGCCCGGCGCCCTCTGCCTCCAACGAACCCGAGACACCAACCCGACACCCCCCGCCTCCAACGAAAACGGGGGCGGCCCCTGGTGGAGCCGCCCCCGGTGGGGACATTCCAGTGACAGTCCTCGTGGGACGTGACCGTGATCAGTGCTGGTGGCCGTGGTCCTCGTCGTCGGACTCCTCCGGCTTGTCGACCACCGACGACTCGGTGGTCAGCACCAGCCGGGCGATCGAAGCCGCATTGGCCACCGCGGACCGGGTGACCTTCACCGGGTCCACCACGCCGGCCGCGACCAGGTCGGTCATCTCACCGGTGGTGGCGTCGAAGCCGCGGCCCCACTCCTGCTCGGTCACCTTGGAGACGATCACCGAGCCCTCGTATCCGGCGTTGCTGGCGATCCAGTACAGCGGAGCGGTCAGCGCCTCGCGCACGATCGCCACACCGGTCGCCGCGTCTCCGGACAGGCCCAGGTCGTCGGTCAGCTCCTTGGCGGCGTGCGCCAGCGCCGAACCACCGCCGGGCAGGATGCCCTCCTCGACGGCCGCCTTGGTGGACGCGACGGCGTCCTCGATGCGGTGCTTGCGCTCGGCCAGCTCGGTCTCGGTGGCCGCACCGACCTTGATGACCGCCACGCCACCGCCCAGCTTGGCCAGGCGCTCCTGCAGCTTCTCCCGGTCCCAGTCGGAGTCGGTGGTCTCGATCTCGCGCCGGATCTGCGCGATGCGGGCCTGCAGCGCCTCCTTGGTGCCTGCACCGTCCACCAGCGTGGTGTCGTCCTTGGTGATCACCGCGCGCCGGACCTTGCCCAGCACGTCCAGCCCCACCTCGGACAGCTTGCGGCCGATCTCGGCGGACACCACCTGCGCCCCGGTGACCACCGCCAGGTCGTCCATGAACGCCTTGCGCCGGTCGCCGAAGAACGGCGCCTTCACCGCCACCGCCGTCAGCGTCTTGCGCAGCGTGTTCACCACCAGGGTGGACAGCGCCTCGCCCTCGACGTCCTCGGCGATGACCAGCAGCGGCTTCTTGGTCTCGACGACCTTCTCCAGCAGCGGCAGCAGGTCCGCCAGCGCGGAGATCTTCTCCCGGTGCAGCAGCACCCAGGCGTCCTCCAGCACCACCCGCTGGTCCTCGGCGTTGGCCGCGAAGTGCGCGGAGATGTAGCCCTTGTCGAACTGCACGCCCTCGGTGATGACCAGCTCGGTGGCCAGCGTGGAGGACTCCTCGACGGTGATCACACCGTCCTCGCCGATCTTCTCCACCGCTTCCCCGAGCAACTCGCCGATCCGGGCGTCACGCGAGGTCACCGTGCCGACCTGGGCGATTTCGTCGCGGCCCTTCACCGGCGTCGCCTTGGCCTTGAGCACCTCGATGACCTTGTCGGTGGCCGCCTGGATGCCCCGGTTCAGCTCGGTCGGGTTGGCGCCCGCGGCGACATTGCGCAGGCCGTGCTTGACCAGCGCCTGCGCCAGCACGGTGGCCGTGGTGGTGCCGTCACCGGCCACGTCGTTGGTCTTGGTGGCCACGCTCTTGGCCAGCTGCGCGCCGAGGTCCTCGAACGGGTCCTCCAGCTCGATGTCGCGAGCCACCGTGACACCGTCGAGCGTGATCGTCGGGCCGCCGTACTTCTTGCCCAGAACGACGTGGCGTCCGCGCGGCCCGAGGGTCACCTTGACGGCGTCGGCGAGCTTGTTCACACCCCGTTCCAGCGCCCGCCGCGCGTCCTCGTCGAAGTTGATCTGCTTAGGCATTGCTCGCCTCGAGTCCCTTTCTGGTCACAACAAACCGAACGCCCCGGCCCCTTCTTCCGCGGGGCCGGGGCGTCTGGCTGACAGAAACCACGTCAGGCCGGGGACATCCGGCCACGCGGCCGAGGTCAGTTGACCACCGCGAGCACGTCGCGGGCCGAGAGAATCAGGTACTCCTCGCCGTTGTACTTGACCTCGGTGCCGCCGTACTTCGAGAAGATGACGACGTCGCCGACCTTCACGTCGAGCGGAATACGGTTGCCTTTGTCGTCGATGCGGCCCGGGCCAACGGCAAGGACCTTGCCCTCCTGGGGCTTCTCCTTGGCGGTGTCGGGGATGACGAGACCGGAAGCCGTCGTTTCCTCGGCCTCGCTCGCTTGGACAACGATCTTGTCCTCAAGCGGCTTGATGTTCACGCTCACCGGGTTGACCTCCACGGTCGAGAAAGCGTTGTCGGAATTGGGGTCACGACTCCCACCCCCGTCGTCGCGGGTGCCGGGCGTGTTCATCGCTTGCACTTAGCACTCTAACCATGTGAGTGCTAGCCGTGCAACCGGGCCCCCTGTGACCTGCGTTGGCCACCGTGACCTGGGGCAAACGACCAGGTCACCGGGTAAGTCGCGGACGAAGGTCACGCCGTGCCGACCGTCGGCGACACATCGCACCGAAAGCCCGCCCGTGCCGTGACGAGCAAGCGTCCAGTGCGCCGGGGCGCGCTCGCCGACGGCAAGGACTACCGGTGACGTCGATCTACCGCACCCAGCGCTCAGGCACCCGCCCGCCGGCGACAAGGACTACCGTGGCAGGCACTCGGCGGACCGTCGTGGCCGCCCGCGGAAAGAGAGCTCGACTGTGACCGGCGCACCCGACAATCCGGCGGCAGCCCCAGCGGAGGCGACATGGCCGCGGTGGTCGCAATGGTTCGGCATTGCCACCGCCGTCGCCGCCACCACCTTCTCGTTCCTCACCTGGTCGTCGGTCAGCACCCACCTCGACGCCACCAGCCCGGCGGGCATGGCCGGGGCGGCGGCCAACGCCATCGAGGCGGAGTCCGGGACGGCCTGGGCGTCCCTGCCTGCCGCGGTGGCGGTCCTGCTGCTGGTGGGCAGCGGCGTCGTGGCCGCATCACCACTGTCGGCGCGGTGGACCACCGTGCGCTGGCTGAGCTGGCTCGGACTGGCCGCTGCCGCCTTGGTGTCCATCGTGCTGGCGTGGGTCACGCTGCCGACCGTCCGGGACGTGATGAATGCACTGGCCGACCGGTTCGGTGTGCCTCGCTCGACCATCCACGACGAGGACGTGGCCACTGGGGAGCGTTTCATCGACATCGAACCCGGGGTCGGTCTGTACGCGAGCCTGGCTCTCACCGTGCTGTCCGTGGTCGCGTCGATCCTGGCCGCGCGCGCGGCCGTCCGTCCGGCGAGCGGAGCCACCCCGCCCCCGGCCTGACCGCGTCCGCCTGCCGTGCTTGCCCGCCGGTGACAAGCGTCATACCCCTTTCGGCTGACGTCGAAAGTGAGGAATTCACCACCTGCAGACCACTGCCGGTTGCTCTGTCCCCCTTCCCTCGCCACGGTGATGTGCGTCACTGCACACACCGCGTTGAAGGGGGTCCCGGTGTCCGACACGACTACGCCTGTCACCCGCAGGGCGGTCCTTTTGGGAGGGGCCGGTGCGCTCGGCCTGGCCGCGATCGGCGGCGCCTTGGCCCGCGCACAGGCCACCCGAGGCGCAGGGGTGCGCCTGCCGAGGGGGCCGTTCTTCAACCTGGGAGTCGCGTCCGGTGATCCGCTGCCGGACAGCGTCGTGCTGTGGACTCGGCTGGCGCCGAACCCGACGGCGGCAGACGGCTACGGCGGGATGCCGGACAAGACGGTGACCGTGGAGTGGGAGCTGGCAGCCGACGAGAAGTTCACCCAGATCGTGCAGCGCGGGTCGGTGGAGGCGGTACGGGCCTACGCCCACAGCGTGCACGTGATCCCGGAAGGCCTGGAGCCCGGTAGGGAGTACTTCTACCGGTTCCGTGCCGAGGGCAACCTGTCCGACGTCGGCCGCACGCGCACCGCGCCTGCCCCGGGCACGCTCGGCGAGCTGACCATGTGCTTCGCCTCGTGCGCGCACTACGGCGAGGGCTACTTCACCGCGTACCGCAGGATGGCCGAGGACAACCCAGACCTGATCCTGCACCTCGGCGACTACCAGTACGAGTACAAGGCCAAAGCCAAGGACGTTCGCAAGGTTCTCGGGCCGGAGACCATCACGCTGGCCAACTACCGCCAGCGACACGGGCAGTACAAGACGGACCTGGACCTGCAGCGCGCGCACGCGGCCGCGCCGTGGCTGGTGGTCTTCGACGACCACGAGGTGGAGAACAACTGGGCGAACCAGACCCCGGAGAAAAACACCGACACCCCGGGCGAGGCGTTCCTCGACCGGCGCAGGGCGGCCTTCCGTGCCTACTACGAACACATGCCGCTGCGGCCGATCAGCAAGCCGAACGGCATCGACATGCAGCTCTACCGCCGCTACCACTGGGGCTCGCTGGCCACGTTCCACATGCTCGACACCCGGCAGTACCGGTCCGACCAGGCGTGCGGCGACGGCACCCAGGTCGGCTGCGAAGAGCGGCTCGACCCGAACCGCACCATCACCGGTGCCGACCAGGAGCAGTGGCTCATCGACGGGTTCCGCTCCTCGACCGCGCGCTGGGACGTGCTCGGGCAGCAGGTGTTCTTCTCCCGCCGCGACCTGGTCGCCGGTGCCGACAAGGGATACAGCATGGACGCCTGGGACGGCTACGCCGCTTCTCAGCAGAAGATCACCGCGGCGCTGCGTGACTCACAGGTGCGCAACGGGATCGTGCTCACCGGTGACGTGCACCGGCACTGGGCCGCCGAGGTCAAAGCTGCCTACGACGGCTCGGCCGGGGACGACGTGGCCGTCGAATTCGTCACCACGTCCATCACCAGCGGCTTCGACGGGGACGACAGCACCAACGAGAAGGTGCTGCGCGAGAACCCGCACATCAAGTACTTCCGGAACCGGCGCGGCTATGTGCGGACCAAGTTCACCGCGGACGAAGTACGCGCCGACTTCCGGATTCTGTCGAAGGTGTCGCAACCCGGCGCGAATGCCGTCACGGACGCGTCGTTCGTCGTGGCAGACGGGGATCCCACGCTGCATCGCGTGTGAGAGCGCTCCGGACCGACGGACGACGCGCCGCGTCAGACCGTGACGGTGGACACCGGCAGGCCGGGGGCCGCCGAGAAATCCAGGGAGGATTGCGGCACCCCGGCCGCCACCACGTGCGCTCCCAGCGCGGCGATCATGGCGCCGTTGTCGGTGCACAACCGCGGCCGGGGAATCCGCAGCCGGACACCCGCCGCCGAGCACCGCTCACGGGCCAGCCCGGCCAGCCGGGAGTTCGCGGCCACGCCACCGGAGATCACCAGCGTGTCGATCCCGGTCTCGGCCGCTGCCGCCACCGCCTTCGCGGTCAGCACGTCGGCGACGGCTTCCTGGAAGGACGCGCACACGTCGGCGACCGGGATCTCGTCGCCGCGCCGCTCCGCGGCCTCCACCCAGCGGGCCACCGCCGTCTTGAGCCCGCTGAACGAGAAGTCGTACTTGGCGTCGCGCGGCCCGGTCATCCCCCGCGGGAACGCGATGGCCTCGGGGTCGCCCCCGGCCGCGGCCTTGTCGATCGGCGGGCCCCCGGGATACGGCAGCCCCAGCAGGCGGGCCACCTTGTCGTAGGCCTCACCGGCGGCGTCGTCGACCGTCGAGCCGAGCTCGGTGATCTTCCCCGCGATGTCGTCCACCCGCAGCAACTGGGTGTGGCCGCCGGAAACCAGCAGGGCCAGGCAGGGCGTGGGGAGCGGGCCGTGCTCGAGCGTGTCCACCGCGACGTGGCCGGCCAGGTGGTTCACGCCGTACAGCGGGACGCCGAGGGCAGCCGCGTAGGCCTTGGCCGCGGCGACTCCGACCAGCAACGCCCCGGCCAGCCCGGGACCGGCGGTCACCGCCACGGCGTCGACATCCTTCAGCGTCAGGCCGGCCGCATCGAACGCCCGGCGCACCGTCGGCGCCATGGCCTCCAGGTGGGCACGACTGGCGATCTCGGGCACCACGCCGCCGAATCGGGCGTGCTGCTCCACGCTGGAAGCGACCTCGTCGGCGATCAGCTCGACCGTGCCGTCGTCGTGCAACCGCACCAAGCCGACCCCGGTCTCGTCGCACGAGGTCTCGATGCCCATGATGATCTTCGCCATCAGCCCGTCGCCTCCTCGGCGCGGGCCCGGGCGCTGCGTGCCTCGCGGCGCATCGTGTAGGCGTCGACGCCGACCGGGCGGTAGTAGCGCTTGCGCACCCCGATCTGCTGGAAGCCGTTACGCTCGTACAGCCGCAACGCCGGTTGGTTGTCCACCCGTACCTCCAGGAACACCGGGGCGTCGAGCTCGTCCGCCTTGCTCAGCAGCGCGGTCAGCAGCGCAGTTCCGATGCCCCGGCGCCGCGCCCTCGGGGCCACCGCGATGGTGCGGACCTCAGTCTCGACGCCACCCGCGTCGCCTTGCCGTCCCAGAACCGCCAGCCCGGCATAGCCGACGATCTCGCCGGACGAGTCGACCGCCACCAGGTAGTGGGTGTCCGAGCTCAGCTCGGTGCGGAAGGCCTGGGCGCTCCACGGGCCTTCCTCGGCGAACAGCTCGCGCTCCAGCACCAGGCATCGGTCGATGTCCTGCCCGGTCATCGGCCGGAGCGTGACGGCGTTCTCGGCACTCACGGCGCTCATACCAGCACCCGCTTCGGCCGTCCGGGTTCCTGCGCGTCCGGGCGGCGCAGGTAGCGCGCGGTCAGCGGTGCCGGATCCGCGCCGGAGCGCAGCTCGTCCGCCGCCGCCAGCACCAGGCCACGTGGCGACGGGTACCACGGTTCCACCGCGGTCAGCTCGAACGCATCCGGATACACCTGGACCCCGTGCCCGGCGACGTACTCGACGCCCGTCAGGTCGATCTCGTCCGGCCGGTCCACCGCCGGGCCGTGCAGCCGCGTGCCGTCCGCGTCGTAGACCGCCCAGTACACCTCGCGCCTGCGGGCGTCCGTGACGACCAGCAACTTCGCCTGGACCGACGCCTCCGCGGCGATGGCGTCCAGCCCGCACACCGGATACACCGGGACGTCGAGCACCTGGCCGAGCGACGCCGCCGTCGCCAGCCCCGCACGCAGTCCGGTGAACGGTCCCGGACCCGAGCCGCAGACCACGGCGGCCAGATCGTTCAGCGCGATGCCGGCGGCGCCGACCGCCTCCAGCAGATGCGGCGTGAGCAGTTCACCGTGGGCGCGCGCGTCGACCGTGACCCGCTCGGCGCGCGTCTCGGCGCCGTCCGGGCCCAGCTCGACCACACCGGCGGTGACCGCAGGGGTCGAGGTGTCCAGGGCGAGAACCAGCATGACCTTCCCAGCGTACGACCCGCTGGCCGGGCGTGAACGCGCGGTGTCGGCGAGCCGGACGGACGGGTCAGCCGGGCAGGCTCCTGCCCTTCCAGGAACCGTGCGGTTCCAGCTCGGCCACCCGCACGTCGTCCGGCCGCCGCTCCAGCCGGACCAGCAGGTAGTCCGGGCCGAACCGGTCGGCGACGAACTCGCCCCATTCGACGACCACCACCGAGTCGTCCGCGGCGGTGTCGATCCCCAGGTCTTCCAGCTGATCGACGTCGCCACCCAGCCGGTAGGCGTCGATGTGCACCATGCCGACCCCGCGCGGGCCGGGCTCGTGCACCCTGGCCAGCACGAACGTCGGCGAGCTGACCCGCCCCTGCACCCCGAGCGCGGCCGCGATGCCTTTCACCAGCACCGTCTTGCCCGCACCGAGCGGACCGGTCAGCAGCACCAGGTCGCCCGCCCTGGCCTGGGCGCCGATGGCCTTGCCCAGGTCCACCGTGTCCTCGGGCGTCGGCAGCTCCAGCTTCACCGCAACCACCTCCGCGTGCGTTTCCGCCCCCGGCTCGTACCCGCCGTGCGCCGCGAGGGCGCACGGCCCACCCCGGCACAGCGTTGCACCAGGTCGATGAGGTGGCTGCTGACCACCTCCGGCTGTTCCAGCTGCACCATGTGGCCGGCGCCGGGGATGCACACCAGTTCGGCCTCGGGCAGCTCGGCCACGATGCGTTCGCTGTGCGACATCGGGGTGATCCGGTCCTTCTCCCCGCCGATGACCATCACATCGGTCTCCCGGAGCGCCTGCAGTGCGTCGTAGCGGTTGTGCTCGCCCAGCGTGGCGATGAAGTTCACCAGCTGGTGCACCGGCGTCCCGTCCAGCTCGGCCAGCAGGAACCGCTGCACGCTCTCCGGCACCCGGTTGTCGCCGAACGCCAGCCGCCGCACCGCTTGCCTGGTGATCCGACCGCCCGCCGAGCGCAGCAGCTCGACCAGCTTCGGCTGCAGCGTCGCCAGGCCGCTCAGCCTGCCGATCGGGCTGTAGCGGGCCAGCACCGACCGAGCCACCCCGGTGCTGCCGACCTCCCCGGCGGCCGTGGTGATCAGGCACACCCCGCGGATGCGGCCGGTGAACAGCTCCGGTGCCTGCTCGGCCAGCGCGATGATGGTCATCCCGCCCATCGAGTGCCCGGCGAGCACCACCGGCCCCTCGCCGGCCACCGCACGCAGCACGGCGTGCAGGTCGGCGGCGAGCTGCTCGATCGTGCCGGTCTCGCGGGTGCTGGAGCCGGACCGGCCGTGGCCGCGGTGGTCGTAGTACACCTGGCGCACCCGGGGCAGCCGCAGCGCGGCCAGGTCCCGGCGCTGGAAGTACCAGGTCGCGCTGGACAGCGCGAAGCCGTGCACACCGACCAGCGTGATCTCCGGCTCACCGCCGTCGTCCGGCAGGATCTCCTGAACCGCAAGCGGGGTGCCGTCGTCGGCCGCCACGGTGCTCACCCGGTCCGGAGCCAGATCCCCCAACGGCTCGCCGGCGTACGGATCGGCGTCGCGGCGTTCGCCGCGGATGGACAACCGCCTCAAACCGCATCCCCGGTTCCGGAGCCGACATAGCGCCGGACCACGCGCGGCCGGTACATGCCGGTGACGATCTCGTAGTCGATGGTGCCGAGGGTGTCCGCCCACTCCCGCGCCGTGGGCTCCCCCGCCCTCCCGTCGGAGAACAGCACCACCTCCGCGCCGAGTTCGGGCTGGTGGTCACCGCAGTCGACGACGATCTGATCCATGCACACCCGGCCGACGACCGGGCGACGCTGCCCGTCGAGCCAGACGTCGAGGCGCCCGGACAGCGAGCGTGGAACCCCGTCGGCGTAGCCGACCGGGACCAGGGCCAGGAACGTGTCGGTGGCCGCGGTCCAGGTGTGGCCGTAGGAGACCGACTCCCCGGCCTCGATGCGCTTCACCAGCGCCACCGCCGACCGGAAGGTCATCGCGGGCCGCAGGTCGTCGTCGGTGCCGACCGGGTTCAGGCCGTAGATCGCGATGCCGGTGCGCACCATGTCGTAGTGCAGATCCGGCCTGGTCAGGGTGGCCGCGGAGTTGGCGATGTGCCGCTTCGGATCCAGCCCGGCCGCCCGCGCCACCTGGTACGCCGCGTCGAACCGCTTGCCCTGCTCGTCGATCGACGGGTGCCCGGGTTCGTCGGCGCACGCCAGGTGGGACCAGATCGCCACGACCTCGACGTCGTCCGCGGCGGCGGCGTCCGCGCACAACCACGGCCACTCGTCTTTCGGGCAGCCGTTCCTGGACAACCCGGTGTCGATCTTCAGATGCACCCGGGCTCGCTTGCCCGCCCGCTCGGCGGCCGCGGCGATGCGCGCCAGCTCGCCGCGCGAGCTGGCCGACAGGTCGACGTCGGCCGCGATGCCCGCGGCGTAGTCGACGTCCGGGGTTTCCAGCCAGCTCAACACCGGTGCGGTGATTCCCGCCGACCGCAACACCAGCGCTTCCTGCAGCGAGCAGGCCCCCAACCAGCTCGCTCCCGCGCTCAGCGCGGCACGGGCCACCGGGACCGCGCCGTGGCCGTAGGCGTCGGCCTTCACGACCGCCATCGTCGCCGCGCCCGAGTCCGCCGCGCGCCCGGCAAGCAGCGCGACGTTGTGCCGGATCGCGTCGAGATCGACGACCACCTCGGCACGGGGTGCACTCTTGTGGGGGGACATGCGGGTCATGGTCGCACGAAGCCGCGCAGCGCGCGGACGGCCTCCGGGATAGCGGCCACGATCGAGGACGCGGACGTGGGAGCGTTCGCCGCGGCACGGGCAGCCGCCTCGTCATGCGCCAGTGCGGCACAGGCCGCCGCGAACGCCGGTTCCAAGCCTGCGGCCAGCAGCGCGCCGATCATTCCGGACAACACGTCGCCCGATCCGGCAGTCGCCGGCCAGGACCGACCGGAACGCTGCACGTAGGTGTGGCCCTTGTCGTCGGCGATCACCGTGCAGTGCCCTTTGAGCAGCACGACGGCGTGGTAGCGCTGCGCCGCACGGCGAGCGGCAGCGATCCGGTCGGTGCCGACGGAGCCGGCCAGCCGTTCGAACTCGCGCTCGTGCGGGGTCAGCACCAGTGGGGTGTCCGGGTCCCTGGCGAGCAGCAAGTCCGGGTTCTGGGCGATCATCGTCGTGGCGTCGGCGTCTGCGCACACCGGGACGCCCGCGGCCAGCACTTCCCGCAGCATTTCCTGGGAATCCGACCCGGTTCCGCTGCCCGGCCCGACGACCCACGCTTGCACCCGGCCGCTGTCGGCCAACGATCCGGTGGCGATCACCTCCGGCCACCGGTTGCGCACCGCGTCCGCTGCGTAACCGGCGTAGCGCACCATCCCGGACGTCGCCTGCACCGCGCCGCCCACCGCCAGCACCGCCGCACCCGGGAAACGGCTCGACCCTGCGACGACGCCGGTCACGCCCTGGGTGTACTTGTCGTCGGCCGACCGCGGCACCGGCCAGGCCAACCCGACATCGGCGGGGTCGAGCGCGACGAAATCAGGATCACCGAGCTCCGGGCGGATTCCGATGTCGACCAAGCGCACGTCCCCGCACAGGCCGGCCGCGGGTTCGAGAAAGTGCAGCGGTTTGTACGCGCCGAATGTCACGGTGGCGGTGGCGTGCACCGCCTCGCCTTCGACCGCACCGGTGTCCGGTTCGACACCGCTGGGGAGATCGACGGCGAGGATCGGCGCGCCGGCCTGCGCCACCAGCTCGGCGGCTTGCGGCCGCAGGCCTCCGCGGGCGGACAATCCGACGATGCCGTCGACGACCAGGTCCGCCCTGTCCAGCGCGGGACCTGCCTGCGCCGGTTCGACCACTCGCCCACCGGCGCGGCGCAGCGCGGCAAGCCCTTCGCGATGCGCCCGCTCCGGGTTCAACAGCACGGCCGTCACGGCGACGCCCCGGCGACGCAGCATCGCGCCGGCCCACAGCGCGTCCCCTCCGTTGTCGCCGGATCCGACGAACAGCACCACGTGGGTGCCCGCCACCCGACCGGCGTGCTCGGACAGCAGCTCAGCGGCCCGCACGGACACCGCGAACGCCGCACGGCGCATCAACGCCCCGGGCGGCGTGCGGGCGAGCACCTTGGCCTCCGCGGCGCGCACTCGCTCGGTCGTCCATACCTCACGCATGTCAGAAACCGTACCGACGACCGGGGCCGCCGATGGTCACTCGACGGTGACGGACTTGGCGAGATTGCGCGGCTTGTCGATGTCGAACCCGCGCTGCCTGGCGATCTCGGCCGCCAGCACCTGCAGCGGCACCGTCGCCACCAGCGGCTGCAGCAGCGTCGGCATCGCCGGGATCTCGATCAGCTCGTCGGCGAACGGCCGCACCGCCTCGTCGCCCTCCTCGGCGATCACGATGGTGCGCGCCCCGCGCGCCTGGATCTCGCTGATGTTGGACACCAGCTTCGCGTGCAGCACGCCCCTGCCCTTCGGCGACGGCATCACCACGACCACCGGCAGGTCCTGTTCGATCAGCGCGATCGGCCCGTGCTTGAGCTCACCGGCGGCGAAGCCCTCGGCGTGCATGTAGGCCAGCTCCTTGAGCTTGAGCGCGCCCTCCAGCGCCACCGGATAGCCGACGTGCCTGCCCAAGAACAGCACCGCCTTCGACTGCGCGAACCGCCTGCCGATCTCGCGCACCTGATCGACCGTGCCGAGCACCTTGCGCACCGCGGCCGGAGCGGCCTCCAGCTCGGCGAACTCGCGCGCCACCTCGTCCGGGTACTTGGTGCCGCGCGCTTGCGCCAGTGCCAGGCCGACCAGGTAGTTCGCGGCGATCTGCGCCAGGAACGTCTTGGTGGCCGCCACCCCGATCTCCGGGCCCGCGTGGGTGTAGAGCACCGCGTCGGACTCGCGGGGAATTTGCGCGCCGTTGGTGTTGCAGATGGCCAGCACACGGGCCTTCTGCTCGCGGGCGTGCCGGACCGCTTCCAGGGTGTCCGCGGTCTCCCCGCTCTGCGAGATCGCCACCACCAGGGTGTCGCGGTCCAGCACCGGGTCGCGGTAACGGAACTCCGAGGCCAGCTCGACCTCGACCGGCAGCCGGCACCAGTGCTCGATGGCGTACTTGGCGACCAGCCCGGAGTGGTACGCGGTGCCGCACGCCACCACGAAGACCTTGTCGACGTCGCGCAGGTCCTGGTCGGTCAGCCGCTGCTCGTCCAGGACGATCCGGCCGCCGGAGAAGTGGCCGCGCAGCGTGTTGGCCAGCGCCTCCGGCTGCTCGTCGATCTCCTTGAGCATGAAGTAGTCGTGGCCGCCCTTCTCCGCGGCGGACAGGTCCCAGTTCACCGTGAACGGCTTGCCCTCTGCGGGCTCGCCGGCGAAGTCGGTGACCCGGTACCCGTCGCGGCTGATCTCGACCACCTGGTCCTGACCGAGCTCGACCGCTTCCCGGGTGTGCTCGATGAACGCCGCGACGTCGGAGGCGACGAAGTACTCGCCCTCACCCACGCCGACCACCAGGGGCGACGAGCGCCGCGCGGCCACGATCACGTCCGGGTGATCGGCGTGCGCGACGACGAGGGTGAACGCGCCTTCCAGGCGGCGGCACACCGCGCGCACCGATGCGGGAAAGTCACCGGCCGTCGGCCCTTCGGCGTACGCGAGCGCGATCAGGTGAGCGGCCGTCTCGGTGTCGGTGTCGGACGCCAGCTCGATCCCGGCCGCCTCCAGTTCCGCGCGCAAGGTCGCGAAGTTCTCGATGATGCCGTTGTGCACCACGGCGACCTTGCCGGAGGTGTCCCGATGCGGGTGGGAGTTGCGGTCGACCGGCGGGCCGTGCGTCGCCCAGCGCGTGTGGCCCATGCCCGCCGAGCCGGCGAACGCATCCCGGCCGACGGCGTCGAGCTGCTGCTCCAGGTTGCCCAGTCGGCCCGCCTTGCGTTCGACGGCTAGCCCGCCGTCCCCGTCGAGGACCGCGACCCCGGCGGAGTCGTATCCGCGGTACTCCAAGCGCCGGAGGCCACCGATGACGACGTCCAGCGCCGAGCGGTGCCCGACGTAACCCACGATTCCACACACGGGCAGCCAGGGTACTAGGGTCGGTGCATGGCCAAGCCGAAGGTGCTGTTGGAGGAGCTGAGCTACCCGGGCCCGCACCAGGTGTCGCTCGGCAACCTGGCACTGGTCGGGCTCCCCGGCGTGGTGTTCACCCCGCGCGCCGGGCTGGGATTGCCCGCCGTCGCGTTCGGGCACGGCTGGATGCAGCCGCCCCGCCGGTACGCCGGGCTGCTCCGGCACCTGGCGTCGTGGGGCATCGTGGCGGTGGCGCCCGCGACCCAGACCGGCCCGGTGCCGTCCCACCGTGCCTTCGCCGCGGACCTGCGCACCGCGCTGCGACTGGTCGCGCACGTGCGGCTGGGACCGAGCGGGATCAGCGTCGACCCGGAGCTGCTGGGCGTGGCCGGGCATTCCACCGGCGGCGGTGCCGCGGTGCTGGCCGCGGCCAACCGGGACCCGAAGGACCGGCCGAAGGCGGTGGCCACTGTGGCCCCGGCGCAGACCCTTCCCTCGGCCGCGGACGCCGCTCGGTCGGTGGAAGCTCCCGGCTTGCACCTGGCCGTGGCGGACGATGTGGTCGCCCCGCCGATCGGCCATGCGCACGCGATCGCCCGCTCCTGGGCCGGGCCGGTGCAGGTCCGGGAACTGGAGAAGTCGTCACACCTGGCGGTCACCGAGGGCTTCCACTGGACGCAGCTGTTCCTGCAGGGCAAACCGCAGCGCGCGACCCAGCGGCTGGTCTATGCGCTGTTCACGGCGTTCTTCCTGGCCGAGCTGACCGGTGCGGACAAGTACCGGGAGCTGTTGCAGGCGAGCGTCAAGCGAGCGCCGATCACGTTCGAGCGGTCACCGGACAAGGAGAAGGCTCACCTGCGGTAAGGCCGCCGTGGAGCGGGCACCGCAGGAGCCACGGCATTTCCCGCTCCCATCACGAACGCGCCGCACATGGTCCGAAGCGACTACCGATACCCGCCCGGCGGCGGGCCGAAGGGCTGCTGGCCTCCCGGCATGTGCTGCTGCTGCCCGTACGGAGCACCGGGAACCGGCGGGCCCGGCTGGGGATATCCGTAACCACCCGGGAAGCCGGGGCCCCACCGGGGGACCTTCGGCCGAAGCCAGCTCTTGCCCGCCACGGCGAGGATCGCAGCGATCACCGCGGCACCGACCAACCCGTACGCGGCGGCGTCCTCGAAATCGAGCGCGCCGAGCGAGAAGATCGCGCCGAGGATGATCAGCACCCGCCCAGCGCGGGAGCGCCGGCGGAACAGGATCGCGCCCAGCGCCAGGAAGAACCCGCCGACCGCCGCCGCGGCGGCGAAGCCGCCTTCACCCCAGCTCTTCTCGAGCATGTTGTCGACGGCTTCGTAGCCGTACTTGCCGAGCAGGACGAGCCCGGTGATCAGCGCGATCCCGAACACCACCCAGGCCAGCTCACGAACGCTGAATGCCGGGAAGGGACCCTCCTGACCACCCGCACCTGGTGCGCCCGGGCCGGCCACCTGGCCCGGCGGAGGCGGCGGGACGGGCTGCTGCCCTGCCGCCTGACCGGGGTTGGCGTGCTGACCGGGGTATGGCTGCTGCCCCTGCCATCCGCCCGACTGCCACCCGTGCGGGTTGGTCATCCATCGCTCCCTGCTCGGCCGCTATCCGCGGAGAAAGTTGCCCTGTTCGAAGTCCTCGTCGTCGTCCGGCGCCCACCGGCTGCCGGACGGCTGCGCGGGCTCCGGAGCAGGCGGCGTGGCCGGGGCCGCCTCGGGCTGCGGATCGACCGCAACCGGCCTCGGCGGCGGAGCCGGAGGGGACGGCGGTTCCTCAGGGACGTCGTACTCGTCGTCCTCGATCTGCCCGATGCGGGCTCCGGCGTCCGGCAGCCGCGGACGCTGGGCCCACGGGTTCTCCGGCTTCTTGTCCTGTTCGGCGTCCTTGGCCTTCTCCGCCTTCTTCTCAGCCTCGCGCGCGGCTTTCCACTCTTCGAGTTCCTTCTGCCGCTGCTCCTGCTCCTTCTTCATCTCGGCGGCGCGCTGGCGGGCCTCCTCGCTGATCTCCTCGGCCCTGGCCCGGTACTCGGCGCGAATCTGGGCGAACTCGTCGAGGATCGCCGGCCGGGAACTGCTTTCCGGCAGAAAGACCACGGGTTACGCCTCCTCGTCGTCCAGGCTGCCGCTGATGCGTGCCACACCGAACGGCCCTTCGGGCACCTCCGGCTCGAACAGCGCGGTGTCCGGCACCTGGTACTGCGCGGACGACGAACGGGACTCGTCGTTACCGCCCGCACCCGCGGCTCCGGCCATCATCGGCGCCGCGCCGCCCATCATCGGTGCACCACCGCGAGGACCGACCGCATCCCCGCCACCTGGCAAAGTCCCGACGCCCGGCCCGCCAGCCGAAGCACCGCCAGGAGCACCAGCGGGCGCACCGCCGCCCGGCACAGCGCCACTGTGCGCGCCGGCGTTGAGGTTCTGAGCACTGCCGCCGATGCTTTCGCCCCCGGCGCCGCCACCCATGGTGGATGCGCCACCGCCGCCTCCCCCGCCGGGGATGGACGCGCTGGCGCCACCGCTGCTACTGCTGACACCGTGGCCGACACCGGGTCCGCCACCGTCGGCCTTGAGCTCCGACATCGCGGATCCACCGATGGAGGAACGCCCCGCCTGCCGTTCCTGCTCGGCGGCATCGAACACCGACCGCGGCGCGGACCTTTCCTCAGCAGACTCGACAGGCGACGAGACCCTGACCGCGTGGCGTTCGCGCTCCGCGGCGTCGAACACAGACTGCGCCGGCGACCGTTCCTCGGCGGACGTGGCGTGCGAGGCCCCCTTGCCGGAGCTGACGTCGTCGCCGGGCAGCATGCCGCCGCGCTCCCGGAAGTCCTGCTCCTTCTTGGACAGCTCCTCCCATTCGCTGGACGGGACGTTGTCGCGGGCCTCCAGCGCTTCCCGCTGGCTGATCAGAGTCTGGCGTTCCTCCGCGAGCTGCCGCTTGTACTCCTCGACGGCCTCCTCGTCACCCAGGATCTGGGTAACCGGCTCCCCGGAACCGTCGTCGACCCTGACCACCGTGACCCCGTCGGCGCCTTCCGGCTGCTGGGCGACGATCTCCACATCGCCGTCCTTGATCCGGATCTTGCCGTCCTCACCC
The DNA here is from genome assembly GCF_002919275.1 of Thermocrispum sp. NCBI lineage: Bacteria > Bacillati > Actinomycetota > Actinomycetes > Pseudonocardiales > Pseudonocardiaceae > Thermocrispum > Thermocrispum sp. Next base: position 93,694 of record NZ_PKFA01000058.1, read on the forward strand.
GGCGTGTGCACGGTGTCCTCGGCGCCGGCCTTGCCACCCGGCACGTCCCGCGCCGCCGAACCCTGCGGCCCGAAGGCCCCGGACGCCGTACCACCGACGGACTGCCCTTGGGCGTCCTTGTCGCCCTTGGCGTCCTCCGGGCCCCTGGTCGGGTCGAAGTCGAGGTTGTAGGTCTTCGTGCCACCCTTGCCGTCATCGAGGGTGACCTTCATCTCGCCGGTGGCACTGGGCTCAGTGACCGAGATCTCCCCGTCACCCTGCCGCACCGTGGTGGTGTCCTGGTCGTCGTAGTCCTTGATCGGCTCACCGGTTTCCGGATCGATCGGGTACGGCTTGCCCGTGCGCGGATCGATTTCCAACGGCTTCCCGGTCACCGGGTTGGTGCCGTCCTCCGGCTTCTTGATGTCCGCGTCCGACGGAGTAGTCGTCGACGGTGTCGAGCTGCTGGGAGTGGATACCGACGGCGTGTACGACCCACCCGGGTACGACCCGCCGCCTCCGCCGCCGAACGACCCGCCACCGCCGCCGCGTGAACCGCCGGAGTCGCTGGGCGAAGTGGAGCCGTTGTCCTGACCGCCCCCCCTGCGTGGCTTGTCCGACGCCGGGCGAACCTCGATAAGCGGGTTGAGGTCCTGCAGCGCGCTGCTCGAGTGGTACTTGTCGCCGAACGTGTTCAGCAAACGCTCGAACGTATCCCGGGCGTTGTCGAGCTGCTGCCGATACGTATGCATGGAGTGGCTGTACCAAAAGGCGTGGTCGTCCAGCCACTTCACGTGACCGGCAACCTCTCCTCCGGCCACCACCCAAAGAAAGGAATTAAGTTTGTCGTCGGCGAGTTCTTGCGCTTGTTCCGGAGTGATTCCCGGGTATCCGTGCAGCTCCAGAAAATATACTACCTCTGAAAGATTATTGTTGAACTTTTCTTCGTCTTCAGAGTTGAGATGGTTGTAATATCCGATATAGTCGGATATCGGCGACTCGTCAAGGGTACGAATAACGTCCTCGAGCGTCCGCCGCATCTCGTCCCGAAGGGCAGTCGCCGCCTGCGCGAAATTCTTCCAAGCACCCGCGGCTTCCGTGCTGTACTGCACGAACCGTTTGAGCGAGTTCCGCGCGGCGTCTCCACTGTCCCCCTCCCAGACCGGGGCCAGCGCGCGCATCGCGTCATGAGCGCCGTTGGACATGGCCTCCGCCACGCCCTCCAGCTTCTGCAGTCGCTCCACGGACGCGTCTATCGCGCCGAAGTGGAAGTACTTCAGATCCTCGACCTTCTGCTGATCCGCTTCACTCCACGGTTGCACCCAGTCCGTGGTACCCGACCGCGCCTTGCTGTCTCGCCACATCGTGTAGATCTTGGTCCCGCGACCGCACATCAGCTCCCGGAACCTGGCCAGCTTGTTGTCGCCTTCCAGCTTCCTCTTGCTGACGTCGTTCTGGTCTACCTCGGGTTCGTCGGCGAGAATTTCTCGGATGTGGTCCGCGTTTTCACTCATCGGTCGGCTCACACACCCTTCGCAGTCTTGATGTATTCGTCCTCAGCGGCACGGTCGGCCTTTTGATGAGTCTCGATCGCGGACGTAGTCTTCACCGTGAACGCCCCGAGATACGCGATGGCGTCGTCGAGACCTTCGGTAATTGCCTCGACCGCTTTGCGGAAACCCTCTCCCGCGTTGTTGCCCGCGTTCAGCCGCTCGGAACCGAAGTGCTCTGGACCTGCATCTGCGCCGCCGACGTACCGCTTTGCGGCCGTCTCGAGAGCCTCTTTCAGATCGACGAGATCGTTGTTGATCTCCTCGATCTCGTCCCACTCCTGCCTGAAGCCTTTGCCGCCCTTCGGCGCCATGTCGTTCCCCCTAAGTCAGCGTCCCGTCTGCACTTCGACGTGCGTCGGGCGCTTCCGGTGCCGTTCACGTGCACATCGAATCTACCCACCGCGCCCAGGCCGCGCAGCCGATTGCGTGTTTTGCACACGCACAGGGGGGTGGGCCTGTGACCAGGGATTACGAGTTGGCCGCGACGACTCCGGCCAGCCGGTCCGCAGCCGCCTGGGCGACGGTCAGGTCGGTCGCCTCGACCATGACGCGGATCAGCTGCTCGGTGCCGGACGGCCGCAGCAGCACCCGGCCGTTGTCCCCCAGTTCCCGTTCGACATCGGCCACCACGGCGGCCACCGCCGACGAGGAGGCGACCGCGGCCTTGTCCGCGACCGGCACGTTGACGAGCACCTGCGGCAGGCGCTGCATGACACCGGCCAGGTCGGCCAGCGTGCGGCCGGTGCCGGCCATCCGGCTCATCAACCGCAGCGCCGTCAACAGCCCGTCACCGGTGGTCGCGTAGGCAGGCATCACCACGTGGCCGGACTGTTCCCCGCCCAGCGCGTAGCCGCCTGCCCGCAGCTCCTCCAGCACGTAACGGTCGCCGACCGCGGTCGTCTTCACCTTCACGCCGTGCTTGCGCATGGCCAGGTGCAGGCCCAGATTGCTCATCACCGTGGCCACCAGGGTCTGGTCGGTCAGCTCACCCGACTCGGCCATCGCCAGCGCCAGCACCGCCATGATCTGGTCGCCGTCGACCTCGTTGCCCTCGGCGTCGACCGCCAGGCACCGGTCGGCGTCACCGTCGTGCGCGATCCCCAGGTCGGCGCCGTGCTCCACCACGGCCGCCTTCAGGCTGTCCAGGTGGGTCGACCCGCAGTTGTCGTTGATGTTGATGCCGTCCGGCTCCGCATGGATGGCGATCACCTCGGCGCCTGCCCGGCGATACGCCTCCGGAGCGGCGACCGAGGCCGCGCCGTTCGCACAGTCCACCACGACCTTCAGGCCGTCGAGCCTGGTGGACACGGCACCCACCAAGTGCGCCACGTACCGGTCCATGGCGTCCTCGAGATCGACGACCCGGCCGATGGCCGCCCCGGTCGGCCCGTCGACCGCGGCGTTCATGCCGGCCTCGATCTCGTCCTCGATCGCGTCCGGCAGCTTGTGCCCGCCGGCCGCGAACAGCTTGATCCCGTTGTCGGGCATCGGGTTGTGCGAAGCGGAGATCATCACGCCCAGGTCCGCCCCGGTCTCCGCGACCAGGTGCGCCACCGCGGGCGTGGGCAGCACGCCGAGCCTGCGCACGTCGGCGCCTGCCGACGTCAGTCCCGCCACCACGGCCGCCTCCAGCATCTCGCCACTGGCGCGGGTGTCGCGGCCGACGACCGCGACCGGGCGGTGCGACCGGTCGTGCGCCGCCAGCACCCGGGCAGCGCTGGCCGCCAGCGACATCGTCAGCGCGGGAGTCAGATCGCCGTTCGCCAGCCCGCGCACACCGTCGGTTCCGAACAGCCGTGCCATCTTGAGCGGGACCTCCTCGTGCCTGAAAACCCGACCAACGGTAGCGGCTGCCCGCCGGGAAGACCGCACGGGGGCTGCGGTTGCGCCGTCGCACCCTGAGCGCGATCCGCATGAGCTTGGCGGGTTCGACCACGCCGGGCATTCCCACGATCACCGGGAACCCGGCCTCGCGCCGCACGTCCGTGGCGAAGCGGCCGCTCGCGTCGGCGTCGAAACACATCGCGCAAACACGAACGCCCACCCGGCTCGAGCCGGATGGGCGTTCGGGCACGACGAACGTCAGCGCTTGCTGTACTGCGGCGCCTTGCGGGCCTTCTTCAGGCCTGCCTTCTTCCGCTCCTTGACCCGGGCGTCGCGGGTCAGGAAGCCCGCCTTCTTCAGCGCCGGGCGGTCGTCCGGGTCGATCTCCACCAGCGCACGGGCGATCGCCAGCCGCAGGGCGCCCGCCTGGCCGCTGATGCCGCCGCCGCGGAGGTTGCCGAAGATGTCGAAGCTCTCCGACTTCTCCACCAGCTCCAGCGGCTCGCGGATCAGCTGCTGGTGCACCTTGTTCGGGAAGTACTCCTCCAGCGACCGGCCGTTCAGCTTGAACTGGCCGCTGCCGGGGACCAGACGCACCCGCACCACGGCTTCCTTGCGGCGCCCGACGGTCTGCGCGCTACCACCGGCAGCGCGGGACGGACGCGGAGCGGCGGGCGTCTCGCTGGTGATGACGGCCGCGACGGACTCGCCGGCAGCCGGGGACTCGGTGGTGGTCACGGTTTCCTCGCTCACTGTGCGCTCACCTGCGCGACCTTGCTGATCTTGAACGGCTGCGGCTGCTGTGCCGCGTGCGGGTGCTCAGGCCCTGCGTACACCTTCAGCTTCTTGGCCTGCGCACGACCGAGCTTGTTCTTCGGCAGCATGCCCTTGACGACCTTCTCCACCAGCCGCTCCGGCTTGGTCGCCAGCAGCTCGCCGTAGGTCCGGCTGCGCAGGCCGCCCGGGTAACCGCTGTGCCGGTAGGCCCGCTTCTGGTCGCGCTTGTTGCCGGTCAGCACGACCTTCTCCGCGTTGACAACGATGACGTAGTCACCGGTGTCCACGTGCGGTGCGTACGTTGGCTTGTGCTTGCCGCGCAGCAGGTTCGCGACCTCGGTCGCCAAACGGCCGAGGACGATCCCCTCGGCGTCGATCACATGCCAGGCGCGCGTGATGTCGCCGGGTTTGGGCGTGTACGTGGACACGGTGCTACCTCGTCGTCAACTGGTCTTGCAGGCTTGTGGATGGGTGTACGGGCCGCGCGCTCCCCATATCCGGGCGCGCTGCATCGCACAACGACGTCCCAAGATACCCGGTTGGTGCACGCCGCTTCGCAGCGGGGTGGGGTCTTGCCCGGCGCCCGGGTCGCGACACGGCCTTCACCGGCCGCGACCCGCGCTCGTGCCGCCGGATCCCGGGCAGCACAAAGGGTGTGGCCCGGACCCACCCGGTCCGGGCCACACCCGCGACGTCTCGCCGATGGAGAGGTCAGCCGCCGAAGGACTCGGTGATGCCCCGCTCACCGCTCATGTAGCGCTGCTTGGCGTCGATGATCGCGGTCTCGATCTGGGCCAGCACCTGAGCCAGTTCGGCCTGCGCCTCGTTCTGCTTCTTCTGCGCGGTCTGGTAGGCGGTCTGCGCCTCACCTTCCCAGCTGGCGGCCAGCCGGCGAACCTCGGCCTCGACCTCCTCCAGCTTGGTGTTCATCAGCTGCTGGGCCCTGTTCACCTCGTCGGCGGCCCGCTCCAGCGCGGCGTAGTTAACCTGAATGGTCATTGCGAGTTCCCCTTACGTCAGATCCGTGGTGTGCCTGTGGTGTGGTTGATCAGCCGTCCAGCGCGGAGAACGACCCGCCGCTGAAGCTGCCGGCGCCCTCCTCTTCCATCTGCTGGTAGGTCGAGCCCGCCTTCTCCAGCAGGACCGCCAGGTTCTCCAGCGAGGCGTTCAGCGAGCGACCCTTCTCGTCCACGCGCTCCATCAGCTGACGGAAGGCGTTGGCCGCGGTGCCCTGCCACTGGCTGAGCACCTCGCCCATCGCGGCCTCCAGGTTGTTGACCGCGGTGTCCAGGTCGGCCTTGACGTCCATCAGGTTCTTGTGCGCATTGGTGATATCTGCGACTTCACCCTTGTAACCGCCCATGAGAGGCTGGCCCCCTTTTCTGTGAGCTTCTCTTCCGGCGTACTTCCTTCTGCCTTCGTACGCCCCCTACGACGCTGACCCTGCCATGACTGGTTCCGCCCCGTCAGCGAATATGCGCAAGTAGTTGCAGTAGTGAACGCCGCGGGCGGAACCGAGCGCCGCCGACAGTCGGCGCGAGACCGTCACCGCGCCCGCCACATAGGCTCTGACCTGCGAGTTCGCCCCGATCAACGATCGGGACGCGGAAACGTTCACGCCCGCGAACGCCGCGCATCGACATCACCCGACCGGGCCGGGGTGGCGTTCACTCGCCGGTGAACCGGATGGTCCGCACCACCTGTTCGCACGCGGACTCGACCTTTTCCCTGGCGTCTCCGCCCCACTGGCACCCGATGCTCAGCTGCTTGTCGTCCTTGGCGATGACCAGCCACACCGTGGCGGTGTCGCCGGACGTTTCGATGTAGGTGATGACCGGGCGGCCGGCGAAGACGTCGTCGGGTTTGAACCGCTTGATGTTCCGGCCCGTCTCCTCCAACCGGTTCTGCAGCTCGGTGATGAACCGATCCCGGTTGTCCTCGTAGTCGTAGCCGATGTCGAACCGCTGCACCGACACGAAGTTGGGGCCGTCTTCCTCACCTTCCGGCCGGATGGCCACCTGCTTGTCCTCCTGGACCGTGTCGGTCTGGGTCCAGTTCTCGGGGTAGGTGAACGAGTAACCGAACGCGGAGATGCGGTTCTCCTCGGCTTCCCCCTGGTCGTCGTCCTTCGGCTGCATCAGCAGCACGACGCCGGCCACCACCACCGCGACGAGAGCGAGCACCCCGGCGCCGATCAGCGCCTTCTTCCTGACCCCGTCCTTGCCGCCGTCGGAGCCGGCGGACACCCGCGCGGAATAGCCCGCCACGGAAACCGGGGCATAGCTTCGTGCGGCGGCCGGCTGGGCGGCCCCGGACGGGGAGGCCGGTGGTTGACCGGAACCGGACGACACCGGCGGGCGGTGACCGCCGGACACCGCCGGCCGGGGACCGGTGACGGGCTGCGCGAACCCGCCACTCGGGGTCGTCGGTGTCGCCGGCGCGGTGGCTGGGAGCGTCGGGGCGGCCGCCGAACCGTGCCCCGGCGGCACCGGCGTGGTCGCCGGGACGGTCGCATCCGCGTGTGCAGCCGACGTCGGCTGCGTGATCGTCTGCCGCGAGCGAGCCGGTTCCGCCTTCGCGCTCAGCACCGTCAGCATCGCGCCGCGCGCCACGACGGTCTCCGGCTGGTCCCACGTGATCGGCACGATGCCGAGCCGTTCGTGAATCAGCCGAGCCACCATCGGGATCCGGCTGGTGCCGCCCACCAGGAACACGCCGGTGAGCTGCTTGGGCCGCAGGCCCGCCTCGTCGATGGCCATCGCGGTCATCTCCACCGCGCGGCCGAGCGGGCCTGCGATCAGCCGCTCCAGATCTTCCCGGGTGACGTGTGCGTCGGCGAACGGCGGCGGCATCGGCACGTCGGTGTAGGCGTGCCGGGAGAGCGTCTCCTTCGCCCCGCGGACGTCCTGCCGAAGCACCCGGCGCCGCCTGCGGTCGCCCAGCGTGCGTGCCTCCATCAGCGCCCGCCACGCTTCGGGGTCGGTGTGGGCGACCTGCCCGCCGATGAACTCCAGCAACGCTTGATCGATGTCCGCGCCGCCGAAGCTCGGGTCTCCCTTGGTGGCCAGCACGCGGTACCCGGCCTGGCTGCCCGGGCCGCTCTCCTTCTTGACCACCGACACGTCGACCGTGCCCGCCCCCATGTCCAGCACGGCCAGCACGTCACCGGCCGAATCGCTGAACTCCACCGTGCGGTCGTTCGGGGACGGGGTGAACGTGGCCGCGTGGAACAGCGCAGCGGCCACCGGCTCGGGCAGCAGGGTGATCTCGTTGCCCAGCCCGGCCGCAGCCTGCCGCAGCACCCTGGTGCGGAGCACACCCCAGTCCGCGGGGTGGGTCAGCACCAGCAGGTCGACGTCCGCGCCGCCGCCGAGCCGGCGCGCCTCGGACACCGCACGCTCCAGCACGGCCCGGATGGCGTCCAGCACCGGCACCACGGTGGTGCCGAGCAGCAGCTCGCCCTCGTCGATCCGGCGCTTCGGGTTCGGTTCGTAGCGCGCCGGATCGACGGCCGCTTGCCGCTCCGCTTCCCGGCCGACGAACAGCGTCCCGTCCTCGGCGCAGAACACCGACGACGGCAGCAACGGATGTCCGTCGATCATCACCACCTGCGGCTCACGGCCGTACAGCGATGCGACCACACACGTGCTCGACGTGCCGAAGTCGACGGCCACCCGCAGGCTCATGCAACGACCCTAGCGAGCCTCACTCCGGGTCGATCCACGAGACCTGGATCAACTGCTTGCCCGTCTTCCGCGAGACGAAGAAGCCTCGGCCGGGCGGCATGGCCTGGGCACGCAGGTTGCCGATCAGCTGGCCTTCGTCGCGGGAACCGTTGCCCAGCAGGCCGGGCATGGACAGCTCCTTGAGCTTGCCGAGCACCGGGTCGAACATCGCCCTGCTGGCACCACCGACGCGCCGGGTGATCACCAGGTGCAGGCCGACGTCCTTGGCCTGCGGCAGGAACGGCGCGATCGGCTGCAGCGGATTGCCGCTCTGGGTGACCACCAGGTCGTAGTCGTCGACGATCAGGAACAGCTCCGGGCCCTTCCACCAGGACCGGTTCTTCAGCTGTTCCTGGGTGACGTCCGGACCGGGCAGGCGCTTGGTCATCGAGCCCGCCGCCTGCTTGATCACGTCGGTCAGCTGGTTGGCCGACACCGCGTAGGCCAGCAGCTGCTCGCCCTCCATGAAGCCGAGCAGGGTCCGGCGGAAGTCCACCAGGATGACCAGCGCTTCCTTCGGCGTGTAGCGGTCCTGGATGCCGCGGATGATCTGGCGCAGCAGGTTCGTCTTGCCCGACTCGCCGTCCATCAGCGCGTAGAAGTGCGGATCGGCGTCGAAGTCCAGGTACACCGGCGCCAGCTCGTCCTCGTTGAGGCCGATCGGGATGAGCTTGGAGTCGCGGTGCTGGTCCTGCGCCAGCAGCTCGGAGTAGTCGAACTTGCTCGGCAGCATCCGCACCGCGGGTGCGTGCCTGCCCTTCCACGCCGCGTCGATCCGCGCGATGGCGTCTGCGACGCCGTCACCGACCGTCTCGGGGTCGCTCGAGCCGTCGATGCGCGGCAGGCCAGACAGGAAGTGCAGCTTGTCGTGCGTCAGGCCGCGGCCGGGACGGCCCTGCGGCACGTTGGCCGCCACCCGCCGGTCGATGTCCGACTCGCTCGGGTCACCCAGCCGCAGCTCGAACCGGGTACCCAGCATGTCCTTGATCGCCGGCCGGATGTCCGCCCACCGGTTGTTGGCGATCACCACGTGCACGCCGAACGCCAGACCCTGCTGGGCCAGCCTGGTGATCTGCGGCTCCAGTTCCTCGAACTCGTCGCGCAGCGCCTTCCACCCGTCGACGAACAGGAACGCGTCACCGAACGGATCCTGCTCCGGGGTGATCTTGCCCTGCCGCTTGAGGTTGCGGAACTCCGCCATCGAGTCCACGCCGAGCTCGCCGAACCGGGCCTCGCGCTCGGTGATCAGCGTCGACATCTCGGCCACGATGCGGCGCGCCTTGTCCGGCTCGCGCCGGGCCACCGCGACGCCACCGCAGTGCGGCAGGGCCTCCATCGAGGCCAGCGTGCCACCACCGAGGTCGACGGCGTACATCTGCACTTCTTCCGGCGTGTGCGTCAACGCCAGCGCCATCATGATGGTGCGCAGCATCATCGACTTGCCGGACTGCGGACCACCGACGACCGCGCCGTGCCCGGCGCCGCCGGAGAAGTCCGCCCACAGCGGGTCACGCCGCTGCTCGTACGGGCGGTCGATGATGCCGATCGGCACCTGCAGCTTGCCGTTGCCGAAGAAACCCACCGGGCTCAGGCCGCGGTCCTCGGTCGGGTTGAGGTTCGGCAGCAGCGTGTCCAGCGAGTTCGGCTCGTTCAGCGGCGGCAGCCACACCTCGTGCGCGGGCGGGCCCTGGCCGATCAGCCGGTTGACGATGACCTCCAGCTCGGTCGGCTCGTCCACCGACTCCTCGTCGTCCTTCTTCTTCTCCTCGACCTCGGGCTCGGGTTCCGGCTCCGGCTCCTTGGGCGGCTCGACGTAGTCCGGCACGAACAACCGCGGCCGCTTGTCCGCCCGCACCACGTTCTGCTTCGAACCGGGTGCGGTCTTGATGCCAGCCGGCCGGTACGGCCCGGAGACGTAGGCCGCCTTGAACCGCTCCAGCGTGTTGGTGTCGTACTTCAGGTACCCGCCACCCGGCACGTTCGGCAGTTCGAACGCGTCCGGCACACCGATGGCCGCCCGCGACTCGGCGGCGGAGAACGTCTTCAGACCGATGCGGTAGGACAGGTGCGAGTCCAGACCGCGCAGCTTGCCTTCCTCCAGCCGCTGCGAGGCCAGCAGCAGGTGCATCTGCAGCGACCGGCCCAGACGGCCGATGGCGACGAACAGGTCGATGAAGTCCGGCTTGGCCGACAGCAGCTCGGAGAACTCGTCGACCACGATGAACAGCGCCGGCATCGGATCCATCTCGGCGCCGTTCTCCCACGCCTTCTGGTACTCCCAGGCGTTCTTGAAGTTCTTGTAGTTCTTGCCGTCGCCGCGCTTGAGCGCCTCCTGACGGCGGTTCATCTCACCGGCCAGCGCGTCCTTCATACGGTCGACCAGGACGACCTCGTCGGCCAGGTTGGTGATGACCGCCGACACGTGCGGCGCGGCCTCCAGGCCGAGGAACGTCGCACCACCCTTGAAGTCGACCAGCACGAAGTTGAGCTGGGTCGACGAGTGGGTGCACATCATCGCCAGCACGATGGTGCGCAGGAACTCGGACTTACCGGAACCGGTCGCACCGATGCACAGGCCGTGCGGCCCCATGCCTTCCGCGGCCGCTTCCTTGATGTCCAGGTACACCGGCTGGCCGTGCTCGCCGACGCCGAACGGGACACGGTACCGGTCGCGGATCGGGCGCGGCCGCCACGCCTGCTGGACGTCGAACGTCATCGCGTCGCCCGGGATGCCCAGCAGCTCGAGCAGGCCGGGGTTGGACATCAGCGGGTGGTCTTCTTCCTCCTCGCCCTGCGCCGTGGTGCCGATCCGGTACGGCGAGATGCGCCTGGCGATCGCCTCCGCCTCGGCCAGGCTGAGCGAGTCCGGGGTGCCGAACCACTCGACGCCGCCCGCGTTGCGCGCGCCGAGCTGGCCCTCCTTGACCTCCAGCCGCAGGCCACGCCGGGCGGCCAGCCGGTTCAGCTGCCCGGAGATGTCCAGCACGGTGACCCCGGCAAGGCCCTCGTCGATGACGATCCGCTCTTCCCGACTGATGTCCGCGTCGTCGACGATGATCACGATGTGCGGCCCGTCGGTGTACGGCGCCTTGCGCTGGAACCGCGGGCGTGGCGCCAGCTCCTCGGCCAGCCAGTCCTCGATCTGCTGCAGCGAGCTGGCCATCATGCGCAGCTGGCCGATGCCGTCGGTGAGCGTCGGGTGCTGGGCGTGCGGCAGCCACTTCACCCACTCCCAGTCCCGCTTGGCCTTGCCCGCCGAGGCCACCGCAACCAGCACGTCCTCCGGGCTGTGCAGGGTGACCAGCTGGGCCAGCATGGCACGGGCGAACGACAGCACGTGCTCGCGTTCGCCGTTGAGGCTGATGGCGGCGAAACCGCGCACCGAGATCTGCGTCGGCAGGTTGCGCACCAGCGAGTTCGCCCTGGTGAACCGGCGCAGCGCCAGCGTGGAGATGGGTTCCAGCTCGTCCACCGGCCCGGTCTGCGGCGGCACCAGCCGGGTGGCCAGCCGGTGCGAGCTCAACCCCACCCGCAGGTGCATGAAGTCCTTGTCGCTGGCCCGCCGCTCCCACATCCGGCGGCTGCCCGCGATGGTCAGCAGCGTGCTGGGGTGCGGGTGGACCCATTCCAGCGCGGCGTGCTGCTCGCGCATCGCCTGGTGGGCCCGCTCCCGCATCTGCCCGAGGTACCGCAGATAGTCCTTGCGGTCCTCGTTCATCTCGGCCTTCTTCTGCGCGCCGCCGCGGCCGCCGCCGAGGAACATGCCGCCCATCGACACCAGCATCATCACCGGCATCATCAGGAAGAACGGGTTGACCCCGCCCCGGTCGCGCATCGCGGTGAACATGAAGGCGACCATGCCGAGCGTCGCCAGAATCATGACGAACGGCAGGATCTTCTGGACGACGTTGCCCGGGATGTTGCGCGGGATCTCCGGCGGTGGCTCCAAGTGCACTTCGCCGCCGGGCGTGCGCGGCGCCGGCATGCGTGGTGGCCTCTTGAACTGAACCGTGCTCACCGATGAACCCCTCTACACCTCGGCGACTGGACGCGACTGGGCCGCAACCGTCTGACACGGTAGCGAACCTCGACCTGCCTCGGGTGCCAGGTGACCGAAATTGATCCGGTGGAATCCTGGGTTGCCGCTGTGCGAGCAGGCGAAGTCCGATATAACAGGGCCGACGACCGACGAAGTAGGGGGCATCTGCAGTGGCTTCGGGCACGACGGTATTCAGCCGGGTGACGGTGGTGGCACCGCGCACCAGGATCGACGTGGCGCTGCCCGCTGACGTCGCGGTGGCGGACCTGCTGCCGCTGGTGGTCGACATGGCCAGGGAGACGTCCAGCGACGGTGGTTCCCGGCACGGCGGCTGGGTGCTGGCGAAGCTGGGCGAGTCCGCTCCGCTCGACCCGAGCCGCACGCTCGCGTCGCTCGGGGTGCTGGACGGCGAACTGCTGCAGCTGCGCAAGCGCAGCGAGAACCCGCCGCCACCGCTGTACGACGACGTCGTGGGCGCCATTGCGGAAGTGACCCCGGACAACTTCCGTCCGTGGACGCCGGAGACGGCGCGGCGCATGGGCCACATCGGTGGCGGACTGGCGCTGGCCGCTGCGGCCGTGGCTCTGTTCTATGGCGGGCGGCTGTTCCCGGGTGGCAGCGGTCTGGCGGCAGCCATCATCGGCGGCGTCTTCGCCATCGCCTGCGTCGCGCTCGGGGCCACGCTGTCGAAGGTGTACGACGCGGCGTCCACCGGGGTGGTGATCGCCGCGGCAGGCGGTCTGCCCATGGCGTTCGTGTCCGGCTTCTACACGGTGCCGGGCGCCCAGCTGCCCGCGAACTTGGCGTTGGCGAGCGTGTTCATGCTGATCGTCGCCGCCGCGTCGATCGCGTTGATCGGATCCGGTATCTCGACGTTCATCGCGGCCGCGACGGCAAGTGCGCTGGGCGCGGTGACGTTCGTCTTCGCGCTGATCCTGGACGACGACATTCCGACGGCCGGGTTCGCCGCTGCCGCGGCCGCGGTCGCGCTCGCGCTGATCTCCTACCTGCCGCGGGCCACGATCCTGCTGGCCAAGCTGCCGTCCCCGGTGGTGCCGAGCACAGCGGAGGAACTGAAGGAGGACAGCGGCTTCCCGGACTACGAGCTGATCGAGCGTCGCACGTCGGTGGCGCACGAGTACATGACCGGTCTGTTGATCGGCTGCGGATCGGTCGTGGCGATTTCCTCGGTGCTCGCCGCTCCGGCGGGCACGTTCGGTTTGCTGCTGTCCATCGCGGCGACCCTCGCCCTGCTGCTGCGGGCGCGCACCTACGCCAACGGCAGCCAGGCGATCGCGCTGCTGACCGTCGGCATGGTGGCCGCCGCCGGCATCCTGCTCAGCTGGCTGTGGGCGGCCACTCCGGAGGAGCGGCTCATCTGGGTGTTCGGCACGCTGGTCCTGGTCGGCGCCGCCGCGCTGGTGGTCGGTGTGGTGTTCCCCAAGCAGCGCTTCTCGCCGCCGCTGCGGCGCACGGTGGAGATCCTGGAGGCGGTGTGCATCGCTTCGGTGCTGCCGCTCGCGCTCGGCGTCCTCGGTCTCTACGACCACGTCCGCTCGGTGGGCTCGAGCCTGCTCGGCTGAGCGTCCGGAGCGGGGCCGGGGCCTGGCAGGGCACGCGGTCGGCGATGAGCCGGTTCGACCACGGTCCGGCCCGGTGGCACGACACAGTGACGCCAGTCGTGACGGCAGTTTCGAGCATGGCGTCGTCCGGGCCGGCGAAGTTGACGAGAACGCGCACCGGTGCATGATCCGGCGGGTAAGCTCCCGCAGGGGGTTAGCCGTCGCAACGGATGGGGAGACGAGTGGCTACGCGACGTACGGCCATGGCGGGCGCTGTCGCGCTCACGTTCTTGTTCGGCACCATCGGTTCCGGGCTGGCGCCCGTGCCCGCTGCGGCACAGCAGGAGGAGAAGCCGCCGTGGGCGCCGCAGGGCCCGATCTCGTCCTCGGTCCCCAAGGACACCGGTCGCCCGGCCAAGCCGCACGAACAGGTCACCGAGTGCATCGAGTCCTCGTTCACCCAGCGGGAGATCCCGTCGGAGCAGATCCTCAAGGAAGGCCCGTGGGCGCAGCGGTTCCTGCGCATCCACGAGGTACAGCAATACGTCCGGCAGCGCAGCCCGCACGGCAAGGTCGGCTGGAACGACGAGAAGAACAGGCCGATCAAGATCGCGGTCATCGACACCGGGGTCACCCCGAACGACCATCTGCCCGCGTCGCGGCTGGAAGCCGGCGGTGACTACATCGAGGGCGCCGACGGCGCGCAGGGCCTGGAGGACTGCGACGGGCACGGCACCCAGGTCGCGGGCATCATCGCGGCCAACCCGAAGGACCCGAGCATCGGTTTCACCGGCGTCGCGCCGGACGCGCACATCATCTCCATCCGGCAGTCCAGCCAGAACTGGACGGAGAAGTCCGACGAACAGATCGAGCGCGAGCGGGAAGAACGCCGGGAGGCGGAACGGCAACGCCGCAAACAACAAGAAGCGGAGCAGCGGGCGCGGGAAGCCGAGCAGAAGCTGGAGCAACTCCAGGAGGAGATCAGAAAGACCAGGGAAGAGGCCAAGCGCAACAACAAGACCAGCTCCAGCCAGCAGGCCCCCAACGAGCCGCGCGCACAGGACAACCCGGCGGGCGCGGGCAATCTCGACACCCTCGCGCAAGCGATCGTGCGCGCCGTGGACAAAGGCGCCGATGTCATCAACATGTCGGTCGACGCATGTCGCCCGCTCTTCCCCAACGACGACCATGCGTTCCGTCCGCAAGGTGACGAGGTGAAAGTCCGCGCGGCACTCAAGTACGCCGCGGACCACAACGTGGTCGCGGTGGCCGCGGCCGGGAACGCGGCCCCGCCGAATTCCGGCGGCACCTGCCTGCAGAACGACGCGCCCCTCCCCGAGGACCCGCGCGTTCCCCCGAAGCATCAGCCGCGCACCCTGGTGATCCCGCCGTGGTTCTCCGCGGACGGCACCGTGCTCGCGGTCGCCGCGATCGGCAGGGACGGCAGCGTCGCCGACTTCAGCATGCGCGGGCCGTGGGTGAGCGTGGCCGCTCCGGGCACCGAGATCATCTCGATCGACCCGGCGGGCACCAACGCCATCATCAACGCCACGTTCAACGGCGACCGCACCAAGCCGCAGCCGCTGCAGGGGACCAGCTTCGCAGCGCCTTACGTGGCCGGCGTCGCCGCGTTGGTCAAGCAGATGCATCCCGAGCTCACGGCCAGGGAGATCATCGAGCGGATCCAGCGCACGGCGCAGCACCCCGGCGCGGCCGCGGGACGTGATCAGTTCGTCGGGTACGGCGTCATCGACCCCATGGCCGCGGTGTCGGACGAGCTGCCCGATGCGGGCGACCTCGAGCACGCCGAGGACAGGGCGTTGCCGTCCGACATGCCGCCGCTGAACGAACCCGATCCGGTGCCGATGTACGTGGCGCTGGGCGGCACAGGCGGTGCCTTCGCCGCCCTGGGGATCACGTTGTTCGTGGTCCGTTCGGTGCGACGGTACAAGGCCAAGAAGGCATCCGCCTGACGGCGGTTCCCTGCCGACGCCGGAGGTGCGTGCCGACCGGTACCTGCCATCGCACCGGAGTCCGGCACCGCCGAGGGCATCGTGCTGGTCGGAACGCCATGCCTCCGACCGCACATGCCTTGACGCCGGCCCGGTGCCAGTCGCCATCGGCCGAAGCCGACCGCGATGCCGCAGGGCCTTGGACCCGGCCGGGATCAGGCCGGTGTCCCTCGGGCCTCCGAGCCGCCGGACACCTTCTCTCGGTCCCGGTCGCCTCGTGACGGTTTTCTCGGTCCCGGTCGCCTCGTGACGGACGAGCAGCGACACCGCCAGGATCCCCGGATCTCACCGCGATCAGCCCGCTGCCGCTCCGCCTGCCAACCGCCCGACAGCTTGAGCGCCAGTCACCTGCCGACGAAACCGGCCACAGCGCTCTGACGTCACCCGGCGGGGCCGGAGCGCACGTTCGGCCCGTGCCACCTGTGCGGCAAACGTTCAAGGGCACTGCCCTTGCCCGGAGTCCGCCACGAAAAGGGAGCCGCCCCTCTGACGGATGAACGTGGCGGGCATCCGCAAACGACGACCAGCAGTGGTAGCAGCCGAACTCTTGGCGACGCAGCCACGTCACCCGACCGCAGCCCGCAAGTCGCCGGCACCGAACCATGGCCGCCCGGCCACAGCCCGCCGACCGGACGACCCACGGCCACCGTCCCCCGTCCGGCTAGCCGCCCGTCTGCACCGGAATGTCCTGGCCGAGCGGGCTTTCGCTGCCCGGAGGAGGCTCGAACGAGTCATACGTCATCTGAGCGTCCTGCACGTTCAGCGACGCCCCGGTCGGCAGCAGCTTCACGATGCTCGCCGGTGCCGGTCGCAGCGGCTCCAACCCGAGCGCCTTCGCCGTCGCCAGGTCCGGTACGCCGAAGCGCAGCCCTCGATCGGAGATCAACTGGATGGGGCCCGACTCGAACCCGGCCTCGCTGGTCGCCACGTGCACCGCGGCCGCGCGCCCCGGCGGCATGTAGAAGTAGTGGATGGCGATCCGCTCTTCGTTCGCCTTGCCGACCTGCACCCGCAGTGGTTGCCCGTCGGCCCGCTTGGGGAACGGCAGGCCCTCGTTGCCGACGTACAGCGTCGTCCGCCCCTTGCCGTTGGCCAGCTCCCAGCCGAGGCAGGTGGTCGGGTAGGTCTCCATGTCGATGACCGTCGGCATGGTCACCGGGTAGTCGTCCAAGTCGAGCCGCTCGTCCTCCGGCGCGTCCGGGATGTCGTCCAGCCGGTCCGGCGACACCTGCTGCAGCTCCTTGGTCACCGAGTACTTCAGCCGGATCAGCTCGGCAGCCGCCTGGCTGATGCGCTGCTTGCCGTGCCGCAGCACCACGAAGAACTGCGCGTTGCCCGCCGGGTCGGCCACGAAGACCTCGCCGATCGTCGTCTTCGTACCCGCCTGCAGCTCGACCATCTCGCTGGGCTCCCCCCGGCCTTCCGGCTCCGGCGGGACCAGCTGGTCCACCTTCTCCACGGCGTTGAGCAGGCCCAGCGACATCGAGCGCGGCTGACGGTCGTTCAGCCGCAGCGCTTCGGCGATCACCCTGCCGTCCGGCTCGTTGGGCCGCGGAATCTGCGCCCGCACGATCCCGCGCCGGTTGTTCACGTCCTCCGCCGGGCGGTAGAGCAGATAGCGTTCCTGCGTCCCCGGCGTCTCGACGTAGATGGCCTCGTTGGGCGCCAGCGGCTTGCCGAGCTGCGACGACGGCAACCCGGCCAGCACGGCCGTCTCCTGCTCCTCCATCGCCCGCTTGATCCGCTCTTCCGGCGCATAGTTCGGGTTGAGCGGGAGGTTGTGGCACACCGCCCAGTTGTCCGAGATGCGCTGGTCCGCCTTGGGCAGCTCGACGTCCGCGCCCGGGATGCCCTGCAACCTGCCGCGCGGGATGTTGGCCAGCCGTTCGTCCGGGACGATGGTTGGCTCGACCACCTCGATGTTCTCCGGGCCGCCCTGCCCCTGCCCCTGCGCGGCCTTCTGCTGCTGGCCGAGCAGGATCAACCGGGCGGACGCCAGGTTGAACGTGGGGATGAGCATTTCCGGGTTGTCGGTCTTGACGTAGATCTGGCCCGACTCCCTGCCGATCACGATGCCGCTGTCCGGCGGCTGCTGGTTCGGCTTGAGGATCCCGAAGATCAGAAACCCGAGCAGGCCGACGATGCCCAGCACGACACCCACCACGGTGGCCCGCGAGTGCGTCCGTAGCGGGTCGTGCAGCATCACCGGGTCGCGCCGTACCAGCGCGGAGTTCATCCGGCGCACTTCGAAGCTGTAGGCCTGGACTTCGGTTTTCCGGGTCGGGTTCGATGCCATCAGGTTCGACCAACGTCCTCTTCACTCGGGAGGGTTCACTCCGGCCGACGGCGGTGGGCCGACTTCGGCGAAATGCCCCCGGCAACTCTCCCCATCGCGGTACGGTTCGCAGGATAGCCGTCCACGACCCATCCGGTGTTGGGTTCCTCCCAATTGCCGATAGGGTTCGTCAAGTGGGGAGCAGGTAACGTGCCCGGCGTACGGGCACGAGGGGAAGAGAAACGAGCGGATGGCAGGTACTAGACCGCCTCAACGCCCGAACGGGCGTGGCCAGGGACCACAGCAGCCCGGGCGTCCACAGGGACCGCCGACCGTACCACCACCGGGCCGCGGCACGCCGGCTTCCGGCCCTGCTCGGCCACCGGCGCCGCCCCCGGGACGGCCCGACACGATGCGTCCGGGCACCGCACAACCTGGGGGTACGCAGCAACCGTCCGGCCAGCCACCCGGACCGCCGCCGAACCGGCCCGCCGGCCAGCAGCCCGGCGGCAGGCAAGCGCCGCCCGGCGGCCCGCGCCCCGGCCAGCAGCCGCCTGC